>JAZQUN010000139.1:0-11620 GCA_045631385.1 Clostridia bacterium | reverse complement strand
GGCGGATTTTTCGCCTACACCCTTTACACCTGGGATGTTGTCTGACGTGTCGCCGCGAAGTGCTTTGTACTCGATTACTTGGCGTGGAGTAAGACCGTAGTTTGCCATCAAGCTATCCGGTGTGATGGTTTCTACTTCGGTGATGCCCTTTTTGGTTAGCAACACGGTGGTTGTATCATTGACTAGCTGGAACAAATCCTTGTCACCCGATACAATTAGCGTTGGCACTGCAAACTTGGTTGCAAGCGAGCCGATCAAGTCGTCGGCTTCGATACCGGCACTTTGCACCACTTTGATGCCCATTAGTTTGAGCAAGTTTTGCAAAACTGGCATTTGTGCTGCAAGGTCATCGGGCATGCCTTTGCGGTTGGCTTTGTAATCGGCGTACAACTTTTTGCGAAAGTTTTCGCCACGCATATCAAACGTTACCGCTAGGTTGGTTGGCTTGTACTCATCTAGCACCTTGAGTAGCAAATTGGTAAAGCCATATACGGCGTTGACGTTGCGACCCGTTGAGTCGTTCATTGGGGGAAGGGCAAAATATGCACGGTTAAGTAGGCTGTTGCCGTCAATTAGGATTAGTTTTTGCATAGTTCTCCGTTAGTTTTGTTTATCAAAGTAGTGATCAAAAATACTGTTTGCATCAGGCAAAGTGCTTGATAGCATTTGTTGTTTCATTGTGTTGCGATCGTAATCGGCGTGGATGCGTTGATAGCTCCACTCTCCGCTTGGGTTGACCGTAATTAGTACGCCCTGCGCGTAATTGTGTTTGTGACATCCTACCGAGCCTACGTCTACGTAGGTGGTTGATTTGCCTACAAGGTCGCACGCTTCGTGCTTGTGACCGAAAAACACTGCGTCACAGTTGAGATAGGCAAACATTTTGTCAAAGTCGTCTGCCGTGGGCTTATCTACAATGTCTTGCCACATGTAACCTGTTGGCAACGGTTGAGATAGCATTGCGTAATGAGTAAAAACAAAATTTACGCCGTGCACGGTCATGTCGATTTGTGGCACAAATTTATCTTTGGTAAAAAGCATATCTTGCATGCTGTCAAACACGTAGCGCTTGTGCTGTGCAGTTACCTTTGAGTAGGCGTGCTGTGTGGCTTTGTCTTTGAAAAATGCAAAGTCGTGATTGCCTAGCACCAGCCTTACGTTGCTTTGTAGCAACAACTGCAAACACTCGCGGGAGTGCATGCCGATATCCACCACGTCGCCCGTGTGGATTATTTGCTGTGCACCTAGTTGATTTAGCTTATCCAAAATGGCAATTAGTGCTGGCAAGTTGCCGTGCACGTCTGTGATTACGCCAATTTTTACCGTAGAATTTTCCATACCTTATATTATACTTTTTTTTGACACAAAAAGCAAGCAGTTTAACCACTTATATGCAAAAAAGCCCTTAAGGGCTTTGCATTGGCTAGTATTTGACTTGCATTTTGTATTGCTGGCGGTCAGCTGCGTTTGTTGAGTTGATTTTGGTGCAACTAATAGAGGGCGTTTTGCTTGGCTCAAAGCACATTTGGACTGTAGAGTTGGTCAAGTTGATGGTAAAGTTGTCCGCAACGAAGCCAGTAGACGATGAAGTAGGCTTGACGGAGACTTTACCAAAAAGCTTTAGGTTGTAAAGCACTTCAAAGGTGGCAACGTACTGCCAGCACTTTGGCAAATTGTTGGCTTTGCACAAATCCTTTAGACGCTGAACAGACGGATAGTTGAGCGGTACTGCTCCTAGCGATTGCGCCAAGGTGTTGGCTTGCTTGTCTTTGGCAATTTGCTTTTTGTACTGGGTATGTTTTACAAGATTGGCAACCTTATCTATTTGCAGATCTGCTAGTTTTTTGACAATTAGTGCTTTGTACGGAAGGCTGACCGTTTCAAGTAGCGCTGAAGTTTGTGGCAAAAGCTTGTCGAGAGCTTCTCGCTCGCCTGTTACACATGCTAGCCACAAGGATGCAAGGTAGGTGGAAAACAAATCACGTTTGTAACGCTTGTTGCCGTCGGAGTTGTAAAAAGCGTACTCACAACCGCTATTTATTGCAGAAATTAGCGTGTTTTTTAGCCAACGGGGGTGGGTGTATGCAGTTGCGGATAGGCTCAAAGGCGTTGGTAGGCACAAGTGGTTGGACACGTTGAAAACGGTCTTTTGGTTGTAGCAACACAGATAGGACGCATCCAAACAACCATCCACTATCGGTTGCTCTGCTGGGCTTTGTTGCAAATTTGATAGCACAAGTTGGAGCGACGTTGTCTTGGCAAAGTACACCGCAAGAGTGTTTCCACTAGATAAGTTGCCCGACAGCTTGTAGCGAAGTCTACTGGGGTTGCACTCCAAGGCATTGGTGGTTAGCGACTGCACCACTCCGTTGTGTAAAAAAGCTAACTTGCGTGATGACGAAGTGATTTGAAATCCACCCGCTACTGCTTTGATTTGCGACGGCTCTTCTAGTGGCAGCAAATACAACACGCCGGATGGCTTTGGCAGAGTGATTTGGTAGGATTTTTCGTTGCCGTTGTGCGACATTACCAACTCTCCAGTTGGAGCAATATACACCAAATCGTCGCTTTGTATTTCTGCCGTGCCACTGTTTAGTTTGGTAATTTTGCCATCGCTCACAGCATACACGCCTTCGCCACCACTTGATACAAATCCACCAATCAGCGTTGCATTGTTGCCGTTGCTATCCACTAGCGTAGCCACACTTTCGTTGCCAAATTGATAGCAATATTTGATAGGCTTACTGGGGGACATTGGTGCGTTTTCGTACAAATTGCTTGCTCCAACGGTGACGTTTGTGTTGACCTGCGACACTTCGCCGTGGCTAAAAGTATCAGCATAGGCAAAGCAATTTGTAAAGCCAATTTTGTGGCAGTTGACAATACTTGCGTTTAGCTCTTCGATGTTTTTTGCATAGACGGTTACAAAGTCAACGGCAACACTTTGCTTGCTTTCGAGTGGCAGTTTGACACTCAATTTACTTTTGAGCCCAACAGGGTGTGTTGAAGTGGTTGGTTGCAGTTGTACGTGCTTTCCATTGACTAGACAAACAATCCCAACGTACATGTTTTGCTTGGCAAAGCAACAGGTGTTTTCGTGCATAAAAGCCATTGTTTTACCGCCGTTGATATCGACCTTGACCACTACTTCTAGCGTTCCACTTTGCTTGGCCTTGTTGGTGAAAAAATATTTGCGTGTTTCGTAATTTTTGTAGCAAAAATATTGGCAAGTAGTTTCTACAACGTTGCTTTGAGTGCGAAAATTTGCACTTTTTGTGCCATATTTGTACTCTAAAAAGGTATCAAAACAATTTCGGCGGTTGTAATTGCATCGCAAGTTGAACACTACGCCACTACGTACGCCGTCAAATATGGTTGCGCTGTTGCAAAAGCAATCTAGGGCAGAAAACAGCCGAGACGTTTTGTAAAAATTGCGACTGTAACATGTGTTGGCTATCCATTTGTGGCATATCAAGTCGGTGTTGCTGGTAAGGTGGCACAGCTGCATGACGTTGGCGTCTTTCTTTGCCAATTTGTATAGTTGACAGTAGTATTTGCACAAATACAAGTCGTAAAAGGCGTTGAGATACACCAAGTCCTGCTCGCTCAACGACAGATAGTTTGTGGCTTCGTGGCAAAACTCCTTCCACAGACGCGTTTGTTTGCTGGCTTGTGTTGATACTACAAACATCTTTGCTAGCGTTTCTAGCACTATTTCTCCGTCACACGCGGGCAAGGATGGACAATTTGATAGCACCACTTTTGCGCTGACAAGTTTGTTAGCATAGTGGAAATACAGCGACTTGAGATGCCGTGTGCCGTCGCTTTGTGGAGTGGATAGAAAAACGTAGTTCAAATCGAACTGCGCAAAGGCTAGGTTGGGTTGCAAACGCTGGTGTGCAGTGCAGTTTTGACAAAAGTTGCGAAGCTGATCGAAAAGTTGTTGGTGCGTAGAAGTTTGTCCTACTAGTGAGCGGTCGGGCTTGCTGAACACCCACTTGAAATTGCTGATTAAGTACTGTGCTGGCTTCATCTAAAAATCCTTTTTTAGCCTAGTGTTGACACCAAATAGGCTTTTTAGACGGCATTTTTACAAATTGTGCAATAAAAAAGGCGGCTCGTGAAGAGTCGCCCTTTTGGTTGGTTGGCAATTATAGGGTGTTTAGGTACTTGATTGTACGAACCATTTGTGCTGTGTAGCTGTATTCGTTGTCGTACCAGGATACAACTTTTACCAAAGATTTGCCGTCTGGCAATGCTGTAACCTTGGTTTGTGTTGCATCAAACAAGCTGCCGTACGTCATACCGATGATATCTGTGGATACGATTGGATCTTCGGTGTAACCGTAGGATGGGCTGGAGTGTGCTTGCATCCATTGGTTGATTTCTGCTGCTGTAACAGATTTAGAACATACTGCAACTAGCTCGGTCAAGCTACCTGTTGGTACAGGAACACGTTGTGCAGAGCCGTCTAGCTTGCCATCCAAAGCAGGAATAACCAAGCCGATAGCCTTTGCTGCGCCTGTGCTGTTTGGTACAATGTTGACTGCTGCTGCTCTAGCACGACGAAGGTCGCCCTTGCGGTGTGGACCGTCCAAAGTCATTTGGTCGCCTGTGTAAGCGTGGATAGTTGTCATAAAGCCCTTTTCGATGGTTGCAAAGTTGTTTAGCTCGTTTGCCATTGGTGCAAGGCAGTTAGTTGTGCAGCTTGCTGCAGAAATGATTGTGTCATTTGCTGTCAAGATGCCTTCGTTTACGCCGAATACTACTGTTGGCAAATCTTTGCCTGCAGGTGCAGAAATTACTACCTTTTTAGCGCCAGCGTTGATGTGTGCCATAGATTTTTCTTTGCTGCAGTAAAAACCTGTGCATTCCAAAACTACGTCAACGTTTAGTTCGCCCCATGGAAGATTAGCCGCGTCCTTTTCCTTATAGATTTTGATAGTTGTGCCGTCTACTGTGATGGATTCGTCGTCACAAGATACCTTGTCTGCCAAAGCGTATCTGCCTTGAGCGGAGTCGTATTTCAACAAATGAGCAAGCATTTTTGGTTCGGTCAAGTCGTTGATCGCAACAATTTCGTAACCTGCTGCACCAAACATTTCTCTAAATGCCAAGCGGCCAATACGACCAAATCCGTTGATTGCTACTCTTACGTTTTTTTCTGTCATAAAAAATCCTCCAAATAACATAAGTTTTTTTGATTTTACCTTGATATTTCACGATTAGTGTGATACAATGTATGTTAGTATTATATCATTTTTAGGCACTACTGTAAACAATTTGACAGCCTAAATAACAATATAATTTTACACTATTTTTATAAACAAAATTTATGGGGGAATATTTTTATGCCATTGGTTACAACCAAAGAGATGTTTGAAAAGGCTTACGAAGGTGGATATGCTGTAGGTGCGTTTAACGTAAACAATATGGAAATTATCCAAGGTGTTGTAAACGCTGCAAAGGAAACAAACAGTCCTGTTATTTTGCAAGTTAGTAAAGGCGCAAGAAAGTACGCAAACATGACTTACCTTAAAAAATTGGTAGAAGCTTGCATCGAAGACAGCAATTTGCCTGTTGCACTTCACCTAGACCACGGCGACAGTTTTGAAATTTGCAAACAATGTGTAGACGACGGTTTCACGTCTGTTATGATTGACGCAAGTCACCTACCTTTTGAAGAAAACATCGAATTGTCCAGAAAGGTTGCAGAGTACGCTCACGCTCATGGCGTTGTTGTAGAAGCCGAGCTTGGCACACTTGCAGGCGTTGAAGAACACGTAGAAAACGAATACGGCAGTTACACTAACCCTGCTCAAGTAGAAGAGTTTGTTCGTCGTACTGGTGTAGATAGCCTTGCTATTTCCATCGGCACAAGCCACGGTGCATTTAAGTTTACGGGCGAAGCAAAGCTACGCTTTGACATCTTGGAAGATATTTCCAATCGCTTGCCAGGTTTCCCTATCGTATTGCACGGTGCAAGCAGCGTTCCACAAGAGTTTGTTGAAGAAATCAACGCTAACGGTGGCAGCATGAAGGGTGCAAAGGGTGTACCAGAAAACTTGCTTCGTCAAGCTGCAAGCATGGCTGTTTGCAAAATCAACATCGACAGCGACATTCGACTTGCGTTTACTGCTGCTGTACGTAAGCACCTAGTAAACAACCCAGCACACTTTGACCCAAGACAATATCTTACACCTGCTAGAGATGCAGTAAAAGATATGGTTAAGCACAAGATTATCAACGTGCTTGGTAGCAACGACAAAATTTGATAAGTTGACATAATAAAAGGCATCTCGGTTGAGATGCCTTTTTATTATGCACTTTCATTTACAGTGCGTTTCATTTTTTCTGCCAAATAGTTGACAGAAACATTTTTATATTATAAAATGCTGTCAAAGGTTGACGTTCCATTACGAGGGGTGTGTCACTAGCAAAAGCATCTTAAATTACTCGACCTAAAGAACGACGGCCAGCGATATATGAAAATATATAGGTAGGCATTGCTATTGGATGGTACTATTTGGTATCATCCTTTTTTTCTGCTAAAGAGTTGACACAAAAATAAAAAAAGAATATAATAAGATCAAGAGTTGCGTTGGCCTCAAAAATGAGGAAATAGTGGAAAGCACAGAATCGCATCTCTTTTTTTTTTACACCTTTTTATTGTTCGACTCATATTTAGAACGTAAATGTTCCGGTATGTCCAAATTTTTATTATGAGGATTAAACAATCTAATTGGCAATTTAGAAGGGTTTTTCAAGTACATAGGTCTATTATCAGTCGAGTCAGGATTTGGCTCGATTTTTTCATAGCCTTTAACATTAGAACCGTCATCGTGGGGATGAATACTTTCTCGATGAACAAAACCAGGCTACATTGAATTATTCTTTTTATTATAAGCTTGCGTTCATAAAAATTTTCTATCTTTTTTTCAAAAAGGAATTGATTTTTAAAATCAACAAGTATATAATAAAGTAAATTAGGTTCGACAAATATGTTGGAAGTAATCACCGTGTAGCAGCACATAATAAAATTGCGCAGATTAAAGATATTTCTTAAACCTAACTCTAAAACTCGACTCACAAAGTCGGGTTTTATTTTTTATAAATAGTAAAACAGTCTTTTGCCACAGCCTTATCAAGAATCTCTTTAGTATTTGGATTAAAAATTGGGCAATAAAAAAAGAGTGACGGGTGTCACTCTTTTTTTTATTTACTGCTTATTTGCAAAGCTCTTCTAGTTGGGCAAGGGTTTCTTCAAAACTCTTTGCTACAATTTCGAACGGTTCGCTGGAAGTCAAGTCTACGCCTGCTACTTTTAGTTCGGAAACTGGGTCCATGCTGCCACCCAAGGACAAAAATTCCTTGTATTTAGCAACGGCAGTTTCGCCTTCGGTTAGTATCTTTTGTGCGATGCAAACGGCAGAAATGATACCTGTTGCATACTTGTACACGTAAAATGCGTTGTAGAAGTGTGGAATACGTGCCCACTCGTATTGAATTTCGGTGTTGTGGTTTACGGCTGGTCCGTAGTACATTTTGTTGAGCTCGAGATACTTTTCGCTTAACACTTGTGCTGTGATAGGTTGTCCACTTTCTACAAGTTCGTGGCTGATTGCTTCAAACTCGGCAAACATTGCTTGACGGTACATTGTTGTGCGCAACATATCTAGGTAGTATTGCAACAAGAATTTGCGAACTTTTTCGTCCTTTTCCGTCTTGAGCAAATGTTGCAAAAGCAAAACTTCGTTACACGTGGATGCTACTTCGGCAACGAAAATTTTGTAATCTGCCTTGGCTGTTGGTTGTGTCTTTTGGCTGTAGTAAGTGTGGATGGAGTGGCCCATTTCGTGCGCTACGGTAAAGATGTCGTGTGTTGTCTTTTGGTAGTTTAGTAGCATATATGGGTGAGTGCCTGGTACGCCCATAGAGTAAGCACCACCACGCTTGGTTGGTGTTTCGTGAACGTCGATCCAACGCTCGCTGAAAGCCTTTTCCATGATCTCGCGGTAGTCTTGTCCAAGTGGGTGAAGACCTTCGACTACTAGCTTGCAAGCATCTTCGTATTCGCAAGAAATATCGGCATCTTCAAACATTGGCACGTACAAGTCGTACATGTTTAGCTCTTCTACGCCTAGAACCTTTTTCTTCAATGCAATGTAGCGGTGAAGTGGCTCAAACGTGGAGTGCATGCACTTGATTAGGTTGTCGTAAACTGCCTTGTCTACTTGCTCACGGAACAATGCGCTTTCCATTGTAGAGCCAAACTTTTTGGCTTGAGCATAGAACCAATCGGCCTTGACACTACCTTCGTACAAACCTGCGATTGTATTGATTTTTTCGATATACGTCTTGTAGAAGGTTTCAAACGCAAGCTTACGTACGGCTTGATCCTTGTGTTGCAAAAGCATAGAGTATGCACCGTTGCCTAGCTTGATTTCTTCGCCGTCTACCGTGATTGTTTCGTAGTTTAAGTCACCACTGTTCAAACGGCTGAAAACTTCTTGGAATTGGCGAGAGAAACTGCCTACGTTGGCAAGAAGCTTTTCTTCTGCTTCGCTCAAAACGTGGTCTTTGCCCTTCAAAATGTTGCTAAACATTACGTCGTAATCGGCAAAAAGTGGGTTGGCAATTAGGCCTTGCAACTTTTCGTTGGAAAAAGCAGAGATTTCTGGTGTGATAAAGGAAGATGCAGCACTGAACTTGGTCAAAAGCCCGTAGATGCGCGCGTATCTTTGTTGAGACTCGGCGTTTTTGCTGTCTTCGTTGTAGCGCATGTAAGCGTAGCAATATAGTTTGCCTTGCTCAACGTCGATTTGGTCATTTAGTTTCAAGCACTCTAGCAAAACGGCTTCGTCAGCTAGTTTGCCTTTGAATTGAAGGTTGATTTCTACCTTTTGCGCCATGTCTGCAAAGGCTTGTTCCCAAGCTTCTTCGGTGGCGTAGATGTCAGATAGATCCCATTTGTATTTTTCTGGGATTTCGTTTCTGTTTGTGTAGCTCATAAATATATCCTACCTTTTAATTATTTTCTAATAGTTGTGTCAAAAATTGTCGGTACTGTGTGCTAAATCTACTGTCGCACAAACCTGCGTAAGTTACGCCCATTAGATAGCCAAATTTGTCGCCAAAGTCAAAGCGTTTACCGTCAAAACAATGACAAAAAAGTTGTCCTTGCTGTGCCAAAAGTTGCATGGCATCGGTAAGCCGTCTTTCGCCGTTGATAAAATCTGTTTGTTGGATGCAATCAAATATTTGTGGCGAAAACACGTATCTTCCTAGGCTTGCTAGGTTGCTAGGAGCGTTGGTTGGGTGTGGCTTTTCCACGATGGAAAAGACCTTGCTGGTGGGCGTTGTGGCTCTGACCTGTACCGATGCGTATTTTGATATTTGCGACATTTCTACCGGTTGCACGCCTACAACAGAGAGCCCTACCTTGTTGTAGCAATCAATTAACTGCTTGGTGGCAGGAACGTTGCCAAAAATTACGTCGTCGCCGCACAGTACGGCAACGGGTTGGTTTTGCGACCACTCCTTTGCCATAAGCACTGCTTGACCAGTACCGTTGGGTGTGGGCTGAAAGGCAAAAGTGATATCTGCCATTGTCTCGATTTGTTGCAAATTTCGACAATATTCGACAAGATTTTTGCTTTGTAGATACTCGTACAGTTGCTTGCTTGGAGTAAAAAAGTTGACGACGTCGCTTTTGTCGTTGGATAGCACTATCAAAATTTGCTTGATGCCACTAGTTGCAACTTCTTCCACTACAAGCTGTAATGCAGGTTTGTCGATTACTGCAAGCATTTCCTTGGGGTGACACTTGGTATAGGGTAAAAACCGTGTGCCTTTGCCACCTGCAAGTATGATTGCCTTTTGTACCACAAATTACTCCCTTTGCTGTTGTAAACCAAATGGCAATTAGTAAAAATGGCAAACACGGGACATAGTCCCGTGGTGATTATTTGTTGCCTTGCTTTTCACAATAAACGCATCTGCAAATGCCGTGCTGTTTGTTGACTACCTTAAATACGTGGTCAAGCTCTTGCTCGGTTGACGTGATGCAGTTTGGATTGGTGCATTTGATTTCATTAACAACATATTCACTACCATCTTCAAATAGTGATGGTTTTTCGCACTCATGCTCCAAAAGTTTCAAAATAAGCGCCATACGCATTACTTTGCCGTTGAAAACTTGCTTAAAGTAGCATGCACGAGGATCGTCGTCTACCTTGACGCTGATTTCGTTTACACGTGGAAGTGGGTGCAAAATTGTCATTGTTGGCTTTGCACAAGCAATTTTTTCCGGAGTCAAGATGTAGCTATCTTTCAAACGCAAGTATTCGTTTGGATCTGGGAAACGCTCTTGTTGGATGCGAGTCATGTACAATACGTCTAGGGTATCCATGTACTCTTCGATAGAGCTTGTTTCTACGTACTCCATACCGGTTTTTTCCAAGACTTCGTGCTTGACGTAATCTGGAATTTTTAGTTCAACCGGGCTGATTAGCACTACTTTGACGTTGCTGTATCTAGCCAAAGCGTTGATTAGCGAGTGAACGGTGCGGCCGTACTTCAAGTCGCCGCAAATACCTACTGTCAAGTTGTCTAGTCTGCCGTGCTCACGATAAATTGTTAGCAAGTCGGCTAGTGTTTGAGTTGGGTGACAATGTCCGCCGTCACCACCGTTGATTACTGGTACGGTGGAGTTGAGTGAGGCTACAAGTGGCGCACCTTCCTTTGGATGTCTAATTGCCATGATATCGGCATAGCAACTGATTACCTTGGCTGTATCTGCCATGCTTTCGCCCTTGGCTGCAGAACTGCTGTTTGCAGACGAAAAACCGATTACGTTGCCGCCTAGCTCGATCATTGCTGCTTCAAAGCTCAAGCGTGTGCGTGTTGATGGCTCAAAAAACAAGGTTGCTAGCTTTTTGCCTTGGCACTTTGTGCTGTATTTGGTTGGGTTTGCAATGATATCCATTGCGGTATTCATCAACTCGTCGATTTCTGCTGTTGTCAACGAGACGATATCCATAATACTTTTCATTGTATCTCCTGTGTGAGTTGTTAGCCGTTGATCCAGCTTTCGTCGCTTGGATTATTGCGGAATTTGATTAGTTTTTCTACGTCTTCTACTGCAATGTAGCCTTCGTCAGCGGCAACTTGTGCGATAGTGTCGAAGTCGGTCAAAGAGTAGTTTGTGATGTTTGCAGCAGCAAGGCGATCCAAACCTTTTTGCATGCCGTATGTGAAAATGGATACGATACCAAGAACTTCAGCGCCTGCTTCACGCAATACGTTTACTACTTCAATACAGCTACCTGCTGTAGAAATCAAGTCTTCGACTACTACAACCTTTTGACCCTTTTCCAAACGGCCTTCAATTTGGTTTTGTCTGCCGTGATCCTTTGCACCAGAGCGAACGTAACCCATTGGAAGTCCCAAAATGTGTCCTGTGATAGCAGCGTGTGCAATACCTGCTGTTGCTGTAGCCATAAGCACTTCGGCATCTGGATAGTGAGTTTTGATTAGTGTTGCAAGTCCGTTTTCGACGTCAGCACGAACGTTTGGTGCTGTCAACGTCAAACGGTTGTCGCAATATACTGGACTTTTG
>JAZQUN010000138.1:0-8768 GCA_045631385.1 Clostridia bacterium | reverse complement strand
CTGTTCGCCGATTAAAGTGGCACGCGAGCTGGGTTCAGAACGTCGTGAGACAGTTCGGTCCCTATCCATCGTGGGCGTAAGATATTTGATGGGATCTGTCCCTAGTACGAGAGGACCGGGATGGACGTACCAATTGTGCACCAGTTGTCTCGCCAGAGGCATGGCTGGGTAGCGAAGTACGGACGGGATAAACGCTGAAAGCATCTAAGTGTGAAACCCACCCAAAGATAAGATATCTTTTTGGTAAGGCCCCTTGTAGACCACAAGGTTGATAGGTCAAAGGTGTAAGTGTAGTAATACATTCAGCTGATTGATACTAATAGGCCGAGCGCTTGTTCAAATAATTTGACAAGACTTGAATACAAAATCTTAACTCAATCTAAACAAAAAGTTGAATATGCAGTTATCAATGTTTCCTTCCAAATAGTTGTCGAGATTGTCACTCTCCGTCAGACACGACAGCATAGCAACGACGGAGCCTAAATTGATTACAATCGTGCTTGCACGGTGTAAATACCATTGCGGTGATTTAGTTTTAGGGGTCCACCTGTTCTCATACCGAACACAGAAGTTAAGCCCTAAAGCGCCTAGAGTACTTGGCTGGACACGGCCCGGGAGGGTAAGGTTTTGCCGCATCCACTAAAAAGACTTTCGAGATTCGAAAGTCTTTTTTTTATTGCATTCAACTTGCTCGCAGTTCGGATGTTCTAAACACGCTGTTTGCTACTGTGTTGTTGACATCTTTAAAGTGTGTAAAGTCAAAATAAAAGACCGATGGGTGTATATCCATCGGTCTATTTTATTAGCGTTTGTTGTATTTGTTTAGAAGTGCTTGCAAGCTTTGGTTGTAGCGCTCTTCTTCACGTTTTTTGTATTCGTCTCGTCTTTGTTTTTCTTCAATACGCTTTTGTTTGTTTTGTTGCGCCTTTTCGTCACGCTTATCTTTGCGTTGTGGTGCGTTTGGATCTTTCATAGAAAGAGAAATTCTGTTTTTGTTTACGTCTACGCCAATTACACGTACTGTAACAACGTCACCAACTTTTACCACTTCGGATGGGTGTTTGATGTAGTTGTTTGACATTTCGGACAAGTGTACTAAACCGTCTTGGTGAACTCCAATATCTACAAATGCGCCAAAGTCAATTACGTTACGAACCGTACCTGTAAGTTCCATGCCTGGTTTAAGGTCTTTTAGATCCATAATTTCTGCACGAAGTACTGGCTTTGGTAGTTCGTCACGGATATCTCTGCCCGGTTTGCTAATTTCTTCGATAATGTCAACTAGGGTAGGAGTACCAATACCCAATTCTTTTGCAACCTTTTCCTCGCCGCCTGCTAGTTGGATGTCTTGCTTAAGGTTTAGTTTGCCATCAATTACGTCTTGGTCTGTGTAGCCAAACTTGTTTAGCAATGCTTTGCATGATGCGTAGCTTTCTGGGTGAACAGCTGTGTTATCCAAAACGTTGTCACCGTCAGTAATTCTCAAGAAGCCTGCACATTGTTCAAATGCTTTTGGACCAAGTTTTTTTACTTCTAGCAGTTGTTTTCTGCTACAAAATGGTTTTGTTTCGCGATATTTAACAATTTCCTTAGCAATGGATAGATTTAAGCCTGCTACGTAGCTTAAAAGGGCATAAGACGCTGTGTTTAGATCAACGCCAACATTGTTTACACAACCTTCTACAACACCTTCTAATACTTCAGTAAGGCGTTTTTGTGGCATATCGTGTTGATATTGACCAACACCGATAGATTTTACGTCAATTTTAATAAGTTCTGCCAATGGGTCTTGCAAACGTCTAGCAATAGAAATTGCAGAGCGAATTGTCAAGTCAAGTTCTGGAAACTCTTCGGCACCTTGTTTGCTTGCCGACCATACGGAAGCACCAGCTTCGTTTGTGATGATGTAGGACACCTTGCGTGGCAGATCTTTCAACAAATCTGCAACAAAAATTTCTGTTTCCTTGCTTGCAGTACCATTACCAATACTGATTACGTCTACCTTGTGTTTAAGCGCTAGTGTAATTACTTTTTGTTTGCTTTCTTGCTTTTTGTTTTCAAAAGTAGGGTAGATTACGTCAAATCCTAACACTTTGCCATTTGCATCAATTACTGCAACTTTGCAACCGGTACGGTAACCTGGGTCTAGTCCCATAATGGTTTTGCCCTTTAGTGGTGGTTGCATAAGTAGTGGTTTCAGATTGCTTTCAAACATTTTGATAGCCTGTTCGTTGGCTTTGTCAGTCAATTCGTTTCTAACTTCTCTTTCAATAGAAGGGAAAATCAAACGTTTGTAGCTATCGGCAATGGCATTTTTGATAAATTCTTCAAATGCAGATGGCTTTACTATGTGGCTAGCAATTGTTTGTAGTGCAACTTCGGTGCAATCGTCCAGCCAAACCTTTAGGCAGTCTTCCTTTTCGCCACGGTTTAGTGCAAGAATACGGTGTGAAGGTATGTTTTTTACAGGCTCACTGTGTTCTTTGTATGTTTCGTAAACTTTTGCCTTTTCTTCGTCAACATCGTCAACAAACTTGGACGAAACGTTAGATTGTTCGTTTAGCAAATTACGCAAAATTTTACGCAATTCCGCATCGTCCGAAATTCTTTCTGCAATTATATCTGATGCGCCTTGTAGGGCGTCTGCAGCGGTTTTTACGCCTTTTTCTTCATCAATGTATGCCGATGCGATTTCGTGCAAATTGGCCGTTTGTAACTCTTGTGCCCAAATTGTGTCAGCAAGTGGCTCTAGTCCACGCTCGATAGCAACACTAGCACGAGTCTTTTTCTTTTGTTTATATGGACGGTAGATGTCCTCAACTTCCGTCATAGTTTCAGCAACAGCCAAAGCATTTGCTAGTTCATCTGTCCATTTGCCTTGAGCCTCAATGGAAGATTGCACTTCTTGTTTGCGTTTTTCTAGGTTGTTTAGATATGTCAAGCGATCGGAAAATTCGCGAATAACTTGGTCATCGCAAGCACCGTGCATTTCTTTGCGGTAACGTGCAATAAAAGGAATTGTATTGCCTTCGTCAAGCAAAGAAATGATGTTTTGAGCATATTCTTGTTTGAGACCAAATTCTTGAGCAAGTTTTTGAGAAATATTCATTACTAAACCTCGTAATTAGTATTTTTACCTAAATATTATATCACAAAACACTTTTTTTGGCAATTATGAGTGTATATAATATGGAAATTCTTGTCTAAAAACAATTTTTGTGGTATAATACAAAATTGAGAGGGCTAAAAATGGTAAACGTTTTGCTTAACTATTACAATTTTGATGAACAATGGGCGTACGAATCACTCAAGGAGTTTTTGGCAAATAAAAAAGTTGCAATTATCCCTTTGTCGTTCCGTGACAGTCAAGCATGGGATGATGATTCATGGCAAGCATTGTTTGGTAAAAACGGCGAAAAGTATCAAACTATTATTAGTCCATTTTTTGCGTATGGTATCGCCGAGCACGATATTTGTTGGGTTAACTACTTTGTTGATACAACAAAATCGGCACTAGATAAGATAAAAAACGCCGATGTGTTGTTTTTTACAGGTGGTCTGCCAGAAAAAACAACTCAAAGGTTGCAGCAAATGGGTTTGACAGAAGCGGTATCCAACTTTGATGGTGTAGTAATGGGTGCATCTGCTGGGGCAATGTTCCAGCTTGATAGCTACCACGTAACACCTGACGATGATTATCCAACCTTCTTTTTTGATCAAGGTATTGGCCTGGTTAGTGGCTTTGACTTGGAAGTTCATTTTGAAAACACAACAATTCAACAAGAATGCACGCAAAAAGCCAAGGAAAAACACGGGTTGCCTGTATATGCAATGTGGCATCAAGGCGGACTAGTTGTAAATGGCTCGCAAATTACCGTGATTGGTAAGGTTGATAAATATTAATTTTGTTTTAAATTCGAAAAAATATACTAGCAATAATTAGCAGTTGCAATTCAAAGGAGAGACTATGAAAATTAAAATTACAGCAGATAGCACATGCGATCTTGGTAAAGAACTTGCCCAAAAATATGATATTGATTTTATGCCATTAAACATTGCATTGGGCGACAATGACTATTTGGATGGTGTAACCATTGTTCCAGAGGATATCTACAAATTTTACGAAGAAACAAAATGTCTACCAAAGTCTGGTGCAAGAAGTGCTTACGATTACGAAGAATTTTTCAAAAAGTATGCAAGCGATGACTGTGCAGTAATTCACTTCAACATTTCCGAACAAATGAGTGTTTCTCACAATAACGCTGTTATGGCAAGTAAAGAAGTTCCAAACGTTTACGTAATTGACAGTAAAAACTTGTCTACAGGTACAGCGCTTTTGATGCTTTATGCACAAGATTTGATTGAAGAAGGACTAGCTGTTGAAGAAATTGTAGAAAAAGTTATGGCAAGAAGAGACAATGTTCGTGCTTCTTTTGTGGTAGACAGTCTAGAGTTTTTGCATAAGGGAGGCAGATGCTCTGCAACAAGCAAAATTTTTGCTAATATGTTGGGTATCAAGCCAGTAATTGAAGTAAAAGATGGCGCAATGGGTGTTGCTAAAAAGCACATGGGCACATACAAACGTTGCATTACTAAGTACATCAAGGAAACATTTGAAGCATATCCTAACCCAGACACAAAGCGTATTTTTGTAACACATACAAAGATGGCTCCAGAAATTTTGGAATTGGTAATGGATTTGGTAAAATCATACGGTGTATTTGAAGAAATTATTGAAACAACAGCGGGTTGCACAATTACAACTCACTGTGGTGAAGGTACACTTGGTATCTTGTTTATCGATAACGCAAACTAACAAAAAAATCCCCAAAAAATTGGGGATTTTTTTTACTATAGAGCACTTTTTAGTTTTTCGATGCGCTCTTCTTGGTAGTTTAAAATTTCTTTGCCAAGCAAAAGCACTTCAGACTGGGCATTGTTGTTGTGAGACAGTAAGATGTGTAGGTCAATTACGCCCATAAAAGTACCGTTTAACATTACTTTCAGCACATTTGTTTGGCTGTTATCTTTTGCCATTTTCATTTTGATACCAGTTTTTGACATGCAAACTAGCATCTTTGATACTGGCTCAATTTCTATCTTAAGCCTATCTGCAAGATCTTCACAACGCTTTGCAAAGTCGTCATATTTGTCTGTTTGGTTAATGAGTGTTTTTGTAAGTTCGGTGTCTTCTATGTGTTGCAAAAGAATTTTTATAGAGTGCTTGCACATAGTTGCGTTTTTGTAAAGGTCTTCTAGTACTTGCTTTGTGCTAACCTTATCGTATCCAACCTTCTTTTCGCTATTAGTTTTGTTTGTCATTGTTTCTCTTTCCTTTTTTAAATGCATTTTTGTAGCTTAAATTGATATCCTCGTTTTGCAGTTCGTCAGGGTCATATAGGTCAAACAGACGGTTTCTGCAGGTCTCGTAATTAGCGTAATATTCATGGTCGATTTGGTCGGATTTTGGCATAAATACGTCTCCTTTATTTGTTTATTTATATTGTTTGCAGTTTGGCGATAAATATACCGATAAGCAAAAATGCGCTGTTTTTATTGGCAAACTGTGCTAAAATAATTGACAAAAATGCAAAGGTGGTGTAATATATATGGAGCCGCATAAAAAAGGTTTCTTTTGTCAAGCACCGAAACGGGTGTTTCGGTCACCTTTATTTTAGCGAGACTCTGAAAATCGGGAGGGAAATCATGTACGCAATTGTTAAAACAGGCGGAAAACAGTACAAAGTAACCGAAGGTTTGATTTTTGAAACAGAACTACTAAACGTTGAAGAAAATCAAAAAATCGAGTTGCCAGTAATTTTGCTTTCAACAGAAGATAAAGTTCTTGTTGGCGAAGCTTGTGCAAACGTTAAAGTAGAAGCTACTGTTGTTGAACACGGCAAGGGCAAGAAGTTGCACATCTTTACTTACAAAGCAAAGAAAAACATCCGCAAACGTCAAGGTCACAGACAACCTTACACAAAGTTGAAAGTTACAGCAATTACTTTCTAATAAAATGACGGATATCACTATCACAAAGAAAAACGGCTCGGTTGTAGACGTTGTTTGCAAAGGTCACACAGGATTCGGCGAAGAAGGCGAAGATATTTTGTGTGCGGGTATATCTACTTTGGTACAGTCAACATTGCTTGGATTGTTGCAAGTAGTAGGAATCAACGTAAAATATAAAACCGGCGAAGGCTCATTACGGTTTACTTTACCAGATAATTTGTCGTCATCACAAAGGCACGATGCCGATGTGTTACTCAACACAATGTTGGTAGCATTAGACGACTTTTACACGGAGTATTCCGATTACATCAACTTGGAGGTTAGATAAATGTTTATTAAGTTGCAGTTGTTCGCTCACAAAAAAGGTGTGGGTAGCACTAAAAACGGTAGAGACAGTGAAAGTAAAAGACTTGGTGCTAAACGTGCAGACGGTCAAATTGCGCGCGCAGGTAACATTCTTGTTAGACAACGTGGTACACACTTCCACCCAGGTAACAACGTAGGTATTGGTAAAGACGATACATTGTTCGCGTTGATTGACGGTGTTGTTAAGTTTGAACGTAAAGATAAGACGAGAAGACAAGTTTCTGTTTATCCCGTAGCTGAATAATTTTACAAAGGAAAAAGGAGTTGCTTGTCAACTCCTTTATTTTTTATTTATGATCAAGTTTTACGAAAACAAAATTGTCCTAATGGACCACCCAAATTTCGATGTTGCAGACACATTGGAGTGTGGGCAATTTTTTAGATACAACAAGGTTGACGAAAATACTTACAACGTGTTTTCATTAGACAAATTTGCGCAAATTACAACAAATAAAAACGTCATTGAAATAGCTACTGATGACGTAGAATATTTTTATAATTTCTTTGCGTTGGATGTTGATTACGCTCCTGCAATTAGCCGTTTGCAACAGCATTCAAGCTTTTTGCGCAGTGCTATCGACTATGGAAAAGGCATACGTATTTTACGTCAGGATCTTGTTGAAACTATCTTTTCTTTCATCATTTCTGCAAACAACAACATCAAACGAATCCAAAGCATAATAGAGCGTTTGTGTGCGAAATATGGCGTAAAAACGACCAATGGGTATGCTTTTCCGACGGTAGAAGCCTTGGCCAAAGCTACAGAAACGGAACTAAAACTGCTTGGTGCAGGCTATCGTGCTTCCTACATAATCAACACAGCAAAAGCATTACAACAAATGGAACTTGTCAATTTGCCAAATATGCCAAGCAAACAAGCACGAGAAGTGTTGTTAACACTTTACGGCGTAGGGCCCAAAGTTGCTGATTGCATTTTGTTGTTTGGTCTAAATAAAGGGGATGTTTTCCCTGTTGACACTTGGATAAAAAAGGTTTACCACAACTATTTTGAAAAGGGACATGCCGATAACAAAATAGCCGATTATTTGGTGTCGTTGTTTGGTGATGATTCGGGTTTGTGTCAACAATATTTGTTCTATTTTGAAAGAAAGTATAGACAAATGCAGTCAAATAGTTTACAATAGTTGTAATAAATTTTGGAGGAAGAATTATGCTTCAAAACAAAACTATAGCAGTTTTTATAGACGTAGATAACTGTTCGTTGTCTTTTGATAATTACAAAAACGCATTGGATCAAATCAATGACATGGGCAACGTTGTAAGTTGTAAACTTTACGGCGTAAGTGATCGCCGTCACCGTGAAATCATTGCAGATGCAAATGACAATGGCTATGATATGGCGTTTGCTATGCGGATCAAAAAGCGCAACACACGTGTTTTTGACAATCGTATTTTGGTTGACATCGTAGAAAAGGTCGTTACAAATCCACAAATTGATGCCGTTGCAGTAGTTTGTGCACCTACAGATATGGTGTATTTGTATCGCTTTTTGAAAAAACGCGAAGTGTTTGTTATCGCTTTGGATAATACAGACGAAGACAGCGTTAAACTTGTGGATGAGGTTTTGGATTTGGGACAAGTTCAAACATTGAAATTTCCAGCACAAAAACCACTAAAAACTGTAGATGACGTATTGGAAGAAGCCGTAGCTCAACCACAAATGACAGCAGAAGAGAAAAACGCAAAATTGCAAGATGAAATTGAACGTTTGCGTCAAGAAAACGGCATCGTTTTGCCAGAGCAACCTGTTGAAGAACCACAAGAGCAAATTGTTGAAGAGCAAGAAAGTGCTGAAGAAGTTGTAGTAGAAGCATCTGAACAACTTCAAGAAGAGTTGCCAGCAGTTGAAGAATCGGAAACACTTAGTGGTCAAGCACAGTCGCTTTTAGATGAAATTGCAAAGCTTCGCGCTGAAGAATATGAGCAACCTGCAGAGCAAGTAGTTGAAGAGATTGTTGTGGAAGAAACACTAGAAGATCCACAAGAAGAATTGCCAGCAGTAGAAGAATCGCTACAAGAAGTTTCCGGAGAATCTATTGTGGAAGAAGCGACCGAACCTGTATTAGAGGCTCCAGCTGAAGATAGTGCCGAAGACCAGTTGATATCTCAAATTGAAAGTTTGCGTGCAAACTTGACAGATGATAGCAATGACGAAGAATTGATAGCACAAATCAAATTCCTTTTGGATGGTTTAGAATAAGTCAAAAGCCCTAGTTTCTAGGGCTTTTTGAGAAAGGAATTTAATACAATGAGTGAAAAAATATATATTTGGGGAGAACAAATCCCTGGAAATTCTGATAAGAGTAAAACAGATATTTTAGAAATTCATAAAGAATATAGTAATCAAGATTTATTTGAAAAGTATCCTG
>JAZQUN010000137.1:0-4714 GCA_045631385.1 Clostridia bacterium | reverse complement strand
TCACAGAACGACATGGCTACGATCCGACTTAGTTGATATCTACTGCAGTGGCAACTACGTATATTACTACAACGAAACCAATACAACGGCAAACAACGGCTTGTATCGTATTTCTAAACAAGCTGGTTCAACTGCGGAAATGTTGCTTTCTAAAGACGTAAAATACGCAATGAACTTCATTGTTGTAGGCAACGACATCTACTTTGTAGATTACAACAGAAGTGCTTCTTCAGCAATGGGACTTCTTGCTTACGGCGACGGTCACTTGTACAAACTAACAATTGGTAGCACAACTCCAGAAAGACTAGACTAATTTAACAACCCCTGCAAAATTCGCAGGGGTTTTTGTTTGTGTTTCTAATTAGAGAATTGTTTCAACACGTATTGACATAAAGGTTCAACTATGCTAAAATTTTTACACAAAACTTGTATTTAAGGAGAAATATTATGAAATGTACACAATGTGGTAGCACTGAGTTGTTTAAGTCTGTTTTGGAAGTTGTTGGCTTTGAAGCTCTTTGCCGTTCAGAGAATTTTATTCCGTATGTTTGTGAAAAATGTGGTCACGTAGAGTTTTATGCCAAGGAAACGTATGTGAAATCGGTGCTGGAAAAACGTGCAGAAGCCTTTGCCAAAGAAGAGTTTGAAAAAGAAAAAAAGAAAAAAATTGACATAATATTGGCCGAAATAGAGAACTTGAAAGTTATTATTGATGATGAAAACAGAACTGTTAAAGAAGTTAAGTGTGCGAAAGAACAGATGAATGAAAAATATAAGGAGTTGGAAAAAGTTCGCAACTCTTATTATGTTAGCAAAATCAAAACCGGGTACATTGGCTGGTAGATGTTTAGATAAAAGATATAACTAATTGCTTGCAAAAAGTTGATGTTGCTGGTATAATAAACATCACTTGGAGGCATAGCTCAGTTGGTTAGAGTACTTGCTTGACATGCAAGGGGTCGCAAATTCGAGTTTTGCTGTCTCCACCAAAGTAAGCGATAGGCATTGCGCCTGTCGCTTTTTTGTTTGCAAAATTTTCAAAACACAGCGTGTCAATGCCGATTTCTGTTGAAAATGCGTGTAAATTGTGCTAAAATTGATGTATTACATCGTTAAGGAGAGCAATAATGCCCAAATCGTTTACCTTCAAACAAGCCAAAGAGCTGGCGCAAACCTTTTCTGACTTTGCCAGCGACATCTATGCGGCAATTGATTTTTATAAGGCAGTAGCGCGTGACGTTGGCGAAGAGGTGGAGTTTTTGACCCACACTCGCGCTTTTGAAAACGTAGTACAAGGCGATTTTGAGTTGTCTGTTGTAAGGCCAACCAAGCTTAGCGTGTTCAAAAATCTTCTCACCCTTTTGTATAGCTACGAGCAAGCCAAGCGGTACTCTGAATATTTTAAGACAGCACACGCGGAAAACGTCCCCAAACTTCGCAAGGCTGTTGCCAATCTGGCAGTTGCCAGCAACCCTATCAAATGGGCGTTTACATCAAGCTACAACAAGCAAAAGGCCGAGCAAGACTACGACTTTTTGGCGCAAAGGCAACAATCGGTATTTTACACCAACACGATGCGTATGCTGGACGAGTTGTACAGCCTCAAAAAGACCAACTTTGGCGTAGTTGCAAAAAGCTTTGAGCAAAACATCAGTCGTTACAAAAACTTGCTGGAGCAAATTTGCCCCAAAATCGAACTGGGCAACAAGCCTCGCATTGTACAAAAGGTGCTAGACCAATACCAAAAGCTAGAGGACGTTTTGGGCAAAATTGATCAAAGGATGGATCATTGCGACGAAACGGTGATGCGCTCGGTAGAGTCTTTGTTGGACGAGCAATTGTTGGAAAACATGCGCAAAATTCCCGTAGACCAACTCAGTCGCAGCCAAGGAGGGTTGCGTATCAAGTCGCTTGTGGATGCAGGCTTTACAACCATTGCCGACACCTATCTTGCCAACGTAGGCGCTTTGGAGGCTGTGCATGGCATCAGTTGGGAAATGGCTAAAGTAATCAAGAGCATATCCGCAAAGTTTGCCGTGGAAATGCGAGCAGGACTAAAGATCGAACTTACTGCCGACAACAAAAGCAAGGCGTCCACAGAGTTGGTAAAAGACGTGTACCGTCGTCGCAAAAGGCAACAAATCTTGGTTGAACTAGATATTCAAAACAACTTGTGCGCTCAATCCTTGGAGGAATCTAGCAGTGTTTTGGAAGAATTAGGCTCGGGACGCTTGTATTGGCTAGAGGACAATAGATACAAGCAAGAAGTGGTAGATAGTTATGCCACTATGGCTCGTCACGTGTTTGGCACGTACGCTCAAGTGGTGCAATCTACGTTGACGCAAATGGACGCTTGTTATGCCGTAGGGGCAAAAGAAGCGTGGGATGACTTTGAGCAAAACTCTGTTTACTACTTCAACGCTATAGAAGAACTTTGTCCCGAAGCAATCGGTGGGGACGACCAACTTTACGGACTACCTGAGGAGCTTGCGCAAGAAATCCAAAGGGTGGAGGTGCTACCGGGCGGTCTCACCTGCTCGCTCAGACGCTATCAAGAGTGGGGTGTCAAATACATCTTGCATCAGGAAAGGGTACTACTTGGCGACGAAATGGGTTTGGGCAAAACCGTACAAGCCATTGCCACGATGGTTTCGCTAAAAAACACGGGCGAAACGCACTTCATAGTAGTGTGTCCTGCAAGCGTATTGACCAATTGGTGTCGCGAAATTAGCAAGCACAGCACTTTGGTTGCAACAAATGTACATGGAGCACAAAAGCACTTGGCTTTCAAATCTTGGCTACAAACGGGAGGAGTTGCCGTCACCACGTACGAAACAACGCGTCACTTCAAACTGCCGGAGGACTACAAGGTTGGCTTGTTGGTATTGGACGAGGCTCATTACATCAAAAATCCTCAAGCGCAACGTACCGTCAATTGCAAAAGATTGTGCCAATGTTCCGATAGGCTGTTGTTTATGACGGGCACTCCGTTGGAAAACAGGGTAGACGAAATGATCAGTCTTGTTAGCATACTCAATCCCGACTTGGCAAAGGAACTGTCAAGCATAGCGTTTATGTCCACAGCCGAGCAATTTAAGCAAAAAATTGCTCCCGTATACTACAGGCGCAAGCGTGACGACGTGTTGACCGAGTTGCCTCAGCTTATTGAAAGCAAAGAGTGGTGTGAAATGGGCAATGTAGAGCAATCTGCCTACGAAGATGCCGTTTTGCACGGCACCTATCCCGAGGTGCGCAGACTTTCGTGGCACATCGACGACGTGGCAAGGTTTTCCTGCAAGGCAAACCGTCTTGTTGAAATTGTTGAGGAAGCCGAACAAGAAGGACGAAAGGTGCTGGTGTTTTCCTTCTTTTTGGATACCATCAACAAGGTTTCGAGTCTATTGGGAAATCAGTGTTGTCAGCCAATTACGGGTGCAGTTTCTCCTGCAAAGCGCCAACAGATAATTGATCAATTCAACCAAGCCCCCGCAGGTCAAGTGCTTGTTGCGCAGATACTTTCGGGTGGAACGGGACTTAATATTCAATCGGCAAGCGTTGTGGTCATTTGTGAGCCACAACTCAAGCCATCTATCGAAAACCAAGCAATTTCTCGTGCATATCGCATGGGACAGGCGCACAATGTGTTGGTTTATAGGTTGCTTTGCGAAGATACCATCGACGAAAAAATAACCCAAATGCTAGAGGATAAGCAGACTGTATTTGATACCTTTGCTGATGAATCGGTTGCTGCCGAGCAAGAAGTGGAAATCGACGAGCAAACTTTGGGCGATATCATCAGGGAAGAGGTTGACCGTATCAATCGTAAAAATGGCAATTTCGGCACAAGCTACGTTGACATTGACGATATATTTGGAAACTAACAAAACAGGCTCTTTGTTGTGGCTAAAATGCACGGCAAAGAGCCTAATTTACTAATCTAGTAAATTGTTGTTTGCAAATGGCAAAATCAGTTGACATACTTTGACAAAAAGTTTATAATTAATTGGTTAATGATACATTAACACATAATACAAAATCTTTTAAGGAGATAAAAAAATGGAAATTTGGATGATAATTGCTCCTATCGCCGCTATTTTGGCGTTGGGTTACGCACTTATTGCTGCTTTCGGTGTTAAAAAAGCTCCAGAAGGCACAGACAAAATGAAAGAAATTGCCGCTTCCATCCGTAAGGGTGCTAGCGCATACCTAAAAAGACAATACAAAACAGTAGGCGTATTCTTCGCTGCAGTGTTTGTAGTATTGTTGGTTCTTGCTTTCGTTCCTGGTTTGGAACTTGTTAGCAAATTTACACCATTTGCTTTCTTGACTGGTGGTGTTTTCTCCGGTTTGGCTGGTTTTGTTGGTATGAACATTGCTGTTACTGCTAACTCTCGTACAGCTTGCGCTGCAGAAAAATCTCTTAACTCTGGTTTGAAAGTTGCTTTCAAGGCTGGTTCCGTAATGGGCTTCACAGTAGTAGGTCTTGGTCTATTGGATTTCTCTATCTGGTACTTCATGACAAAATACGCTTTCGGCTTGGAATTTAAGGCTTTGACAGACGCTATGGTTACATTTGGTATCGGTGCATCTTCTATGGCATTGTTTGCACGTGTAGGTGGCGGTATCTTCACAAAGGCTGCTGACGTAGGCGCTGACCTTGTTGGTAAGGTAGAAGCTGGTATCCCAGAAGACGACCCACGTAACCCTGCTGTTA
>JAZQUN010000136.1:0-6950 GCA_045631385.1 Clostridia bacterium | reverse complement strand
TGGGAGTAAGCATGGTTGCAAACAAGGTAAAGGGCGTAAGATGCGCACTTTGCCACAACGAAAATTGCGCCGAAATGACACGCCGTCACAACGACGCAAATATGATTGCTTTTGGACAAAAGTACGTTTCTACCGAAGTTGCGCTAAAAGCAGTAGATATTTTCCTATCAACAGCATT
Organism: Clostridia bacterium; assembly: GCA_045631385.1. Taxonomy (GTDB): domain Bacteria; phylum Bacillota; class Clostridia; order Christensenellales; family CAG-314; genus RGIG5495. Next base: position 6,772 of record JAZQUN010000136.1, on the reverse strand, counting down.
TGAAAAGGAAAATGAAAGACACGTTCGTAGAGTAAACAAAATTGTGGAAGTAGAAAACAATTAATCTGGCCAAACAATAAATTGTTGAAATAAATAACTAAAAAAAGGAGGTTCTCATGATTGAAGAAGTAGTAACGTCTATTTTGGATGCCGAAGATAAAGCCAAGGCAATGGTTGTATCTGCCGAAGAAAACGCTGCACAAGTAGTAGTAGAAGCAGAAAAGCTTGCCGAAAGCAAACTCAAACAAGCATCCGAAGACAACAAGGCTTATCAATTTGCTCAAATGTCCAAGGCTGATGCAGAAGCAAATGCTCAAGCAAGTGCGGCTCTAGCGCAAGCTAAAGAACAAACTGACCTAGACATCCAAAAGTACGTAGCAAATGTGGATAAGGCTGTATCTGCAATTTTGGAGAGAGTATTGTAAAATGGCAATTGTAAAAATGAAAAAATTTACCCTTGTCGCACTTAACAATGACAAGGAAGCAATACTCAACGCCTTTTCCAAAAGTAAGGTAGTCGAACTTGCTGAAAGTTCCGAAATGGAAAAAGTAACCAGCAAGGAAAACGCCGAAAGTCAGGAAAAGATTGCAGAGCGTATTGCTTTGGTCGAAGATGCTGTATCCTACGTCAACGAAGGCGTAATGAGATACAACACAGCTTTCAAGGGTACGAGCGGCTACAAAAAAGTATCCGTTCCTAAAAACAGCATGGCTGCGCCAAAAACAGAGTTGACGTTTGACGCGTTTATGCAAATGGAAGAAGGTCAAGTAGAGCTTATGGAGTATGTTGAGCAAATCAGCCAACTACGTAGTCAAAAGCAAGAGCTAGAAACCAAATTGTCCAAGCTAAACGTCGAAATCGACAAGTACTCGTTGTACCGCGAATTGCCACACCCAACTACTTGGTACAAAGACACTCAAAACGTCTTGGTGCAAATCGGCTCTATCCCAGCATCCGCTTGGGACAAGCTACAAGCAGTTGCAGAAAACTATCCAATGAGCGAAGTGCAAAAAGTGGGCAGCTATGGTGGTAACACATTGGTAGTAATCGTAGCGCACAAAGACGAAAAGCAAATTTTCGATGCAGTCTTGCCACTTGGTTACGCAAAGAGCAACGTATCTTGCGATGTATTGCCAAGCGTAGTGCTAAACGACTTGACCAGCCAACGCAACGCAACCAAAAAAGCCTTGACAGAAAACGCTGTTGCAGTAACAACTTACGCGCAACACATTCCACAGTTTGAAGTATTGCTAGATTACCTTGGCTTCGAGCTTAAAAAGGTTGTATCCCAAGGCAACATGCAAACAACAAACAGCACGTTCGTGCTAAAGGGCTTCTTCCCAGCAGAAAGTCAAGAAAAGGTCGAAAGCGTACTAGACGCTATCACCGATTGCAAAGTGTTGTATGCCGAAGATATTGGCGAAGGCGAGTTTGCCCCAACCCTTATCCGCAACAAAGGTGTCGTTAAAGAGTTTGAAATGATCACCAACGGCTACACACCACCAGCATATCACGAAGTTGACCCAAACCCATCAATGGCTTGGTTCTACTTTGTAATCTTCGGTTTGATGACAGCCGATATCGGTTACGGTTTGCTTTTGTGTGCTATAGGTTTGTTTGCAAAGTTCTATTTCAAGCAAAACACAGGCATGGCAAATCTTCTAAAGATGTTTGGTTTCTGTGGTATCGCTGCAGTAGTTATAGGCATCTTGTTTGGTAGCTTTTTCTCTGCACCTGTATTGTACGGTGAAGGCAAATGGTTCACAACTTGGTTTGATATCAAGTATCCAATCATCCCAGCAGGCGACAAGCACCCAATGGTAATGATGATCATCAGCTTGTACTTTGGTATCTTGCACATGATCGGTGGTTTCTGCAACAATGCAGCAAAAGCGTTCAAGAGCAAAGATCCTTGGGCAGCGTTCCTAGATTGCTTTGTTTGGGTAGTATTCTTTGCCGGTGCAGGATTAGCATTGCTAAATCCAGCACTAGATATGATGGCTTATGATTTGGCTTGGGGTACATGGCGCGCACCTGCACTAGTAGGTCAAATTGGTTTGGACATGGTACTAGGCGCAGTAGGAGTAGTTTTGCTATTTGGTGGCCGCAAGAAGAAAGGTCTAGGCAAAGTTATCGGTGGTTTGGGTGGTATTTATGGTATCATCAACTACTTTGGTGACATTATGAGCTACATTCGTATTTTCGGTTTGATGCTAACGTCTGCACTAATGGGTTCAGTAATCAACATGCTAGGAAATATGATCGGTGGCGTAGGACAAGTAGTTTTGCTATTAGTAATGCACTTGTTCAACTTGGTACTTGGTCTATTGAGTATCTACATCCACAACGGAAGACTTCAATACGTAGAGTTTTTCGGAAAGTTCTACGAAGGCGATGGCAAATTGTTTACGCCTTTCGGTAGTGACACAAAATACACGTTAATTAAAGACTAATGTCTTTCAATAAAAAAATTATTTTCGGAGGAAATAAAAATGGAAACAACAGTAACAACAATGATCCCAGAATTGGGTATGTTCGTAGGTATCTTGGGCCTTGCTTTGACAACAATTTTGTGCGGTATCGGCTCTTCTCTTGGTCTTAAAGCATCTGCATCTGCAGCTGCAGGCGTAATGAGCGAAGACGCTTCTATGTTCAGCAAAGTAATGATTCTTGTATTGCTTCCAGCTACACAAGGTTTGTACGGTTTCGTAATCGCTATCATCGGTGCTGGTAAACTTTCTGCTGGTATGTCTCTAGCTGCTGGTTGGGAACTATTCGCATGCTGCCTACCAATGATGATCGCTGGTTTCACATCTGCAGTGTTCCAAGGCAAGACATCTGCTACAACAATCATGGCTGCTGGTAAAAAGCCAGAAATCGCTGGTAAAGCAATGTTGTTCCCTGCAATGATCGAATTCTACGCACTTCTTGGTCTTGTAGTATCCATCATCTTGTTGGGTTAATTTTATAGGTGTAAAAATGAACGGAAAAAGTAAGATTATCGAGCGTATTTTGACTGACGCCGATAGCAAATGTGCTGAAATTTCCGCCGCAGCGCAACTTCGTGCAGATCAAACATTGGCTGATGCTGATGCTAAAATCGCACAAGAAAAGCAAGCCCTAAATGCTCGTTTGGAAAAGCAAGCAGAAGATCTTGTAAAAAACAAGCTTGCTAACGCTGCTTTGGATGCAAGAAAGTATAAACTTGAATGCAAGCAAAATCTCATCGCATCTTGCTACGACAAGGCACTAGATTGTCTTGTAAAGTCCACAGACGCTGAGTACAAAAAAATAATTTCCGACCTGCTTAACAAATTTGCCGAAGAAGGCGAAACTGTATGCATTGTAGAAAAGGATGCAAACGTAATCACTCAACAATTTTTGGATAGCGTAGGCAAAAACTTGACGTTGTCAAGCCGCCGTATCAACGCTAAGGGTGGTATCGTAATCGAAGGTAACGGCTACGACAAAGATTTGACTTTCGAAGCCCTTGTATCCTATGCAAAAGCAGATACCGAAGCAACGGTTGCGGAATTGTTATTCGGAGAGGATAAATAATGAGCGTAAATATCTATTACGCAAACGGAAGAATAGCAGTGCTATCCACCAAACTTTTTGGCGCAGAAAAATTTACCCGTATTGCCGAAAGCACAACGGTAGAAGAAGCGCTAAAAGTATTGTTTGAAAGCAGCTACGGTAACGGCACAGTTATTGACAATGCTAACGACTACGAAGTTTTGCTCAAGGCAGAGCTTTCCAACACCGTCGATTTGGTTAAGGAACTATCCACTAACCAATACGTAACACGCTACTTTTTGAGTAAGTACGATTACCTAAACGCAAAAGTACTTATGAAATGCAAGTACATGCGCGTTGACGGTAGCGAAAACTGTTTCGAATGTGCAAGCGTTCCAGTAGAAGTTATGCAAAAGGCTATCAACGAAGACGAGTACAAAGGCTTTTCACCATTTATGGCAAAAGCGCTAGAGTACATTGATGAGCAATTCTCACTAGGTAATCGCAGCCCACGAGTAATTGACGTAACTCTAGACAAGGCGTACTACTCCGAGCTAGCCAACGCTGCAAGAAAAAGCAAACTAGCAACACTAGCTGCTTACCACAAGTACGACGTAGATACAGTCAACTTGTTGACGTTGTATCGTGCAAAAAAGGCAGGCTTTGACAAGCAAGCCTACGTTGATATGGTAGTAGATGGTGGCACAATTGCTAGCCAAACATTGCAAAAGGTGTGGGATACAACAGAAAACGGCAAAGTGTACGATATGGTTGGCGAAACTTACAAAAAGTTTGCCAAAGTATTGCTAGAAGGCTACGAAACAGGCTCTCTTGCCAAAGCAGAAGAGTTTGCTAATGCCCACAAGCACGCATTGCTAACACAAAATCCTGATACACTGACTATCGCTCCACTAATTGCGTATTTCAAAAACAAAACCGACGAAATTGACAAAATCCGTTTTGCATTTATCGGTATCAAAAATGACGTTGACAAAGAAACAATAAAGGAAAGGTTGAAGGGAAATGCTTAATAAAATCGCAGTAATAGGTGATAAAGACAGCGTTTTGGCTTTCAAGGCAGTAGGTGTCGAAGTTTTTGACGCAACAACGCCTGATCAAGCAACGCAACTTATCAAAAAACTAACAACCGAGCAATATGCTGTAGTTATGATTACCGAGCAGCTTGCAGAACTTATCCCTGACACTTTGAAAAAGGCAAAAACAAGGGCGTACCCTATCGTATTGCCAATTCCAACGTCCAAAGGTAGCACGGGATTCGGTATGCTAGGCATCAAAAAGGATGTCGAAAAAGCAATCGGAACGGACATTTTATTTAATAAAGAGGATTAACAATGGAAGGAAAAGTAATCAAAGTCAGCGGTCCGCTAATTGTTGCGGAAAACATGGCTGACGTAAATATGTACGACGTTGTCAAGGTAAGTGACAAAAAGCTTATCGGCGAAGTAATCGAACTTCGTGATGACAGAGCGTCTATTCAGGTATACGAAGAAACCAGTGGTCTATCCGTCGGCGAAAAAGTAGTTTCCACAGGCTCTCCCCTTTCAGTAGAATTGGGACCAGGCCTAATCGAAGGTATTTTCGACGGTATTCAACGTCCACTAGAAGTTTTGCGTAGTGTTTCCGGTGACCGTATTGGTACAGGTATCGAAGCGCCTGCACTTTCTCGTACAAAGGAATGGGAATTCATCCCAACCAAACAAGTTGGCGACAAAGTAGTTGCAGGTGACGTAGTAGGTACAGTACAAGAAACATCCGTTGTACTACACAAAATCATGGTTCCTTTCGGTATCGAAGGTGAAATCAAAAGTATCGTTGAACAAGGCTTGTACACAGTAGAGCAAGTCGTTGCAGTTGTTGCTACAAAGGATGGCGACAAAAACGTTACTCTTATGCAAAAATGGCCAGTACGTCGTGGCCGTCCATACAAAGAAAAGTTGCCACCAGTAATCCCAATGATCACAGGTCAACGTGTAATTGACACGTTGTTCCCAATTGCAAAGGGTGGTGTGGCAGCAGTTCCAGGTCCATTTGGTAGTGGTAAGACAGTCGTTCAACACCAACTTGCAAAGTGGGCTGACGCACAAATTATCGTATACGTAGGTTGTGGCGAACGTGGTAACGAAATGACCGACGTACTTAACGAATTCCCAGAACTAAAAGACCCACAAACTGGCGAACCATTGATGAAGCGTACAGTTCTTATCGCTAACACATCCGACATGCCAGTTGCTGCTCGTGAAGCATCTATCTACACAGGTATCACTATTGCGGAATACTTCCGTGACATGGGTTACACAGTTGCTATCATGGCTGACAGTACGTCTCGTTGGGCAGAAGCGCTTCGTGAAATGAGCGGTCGTTTGGAAGAAATGCCAGGTGAAGAAGGTTACCCAGCATACCTATCCAGCCGTATTGCAGAGTTCTACGAACGTGCAGGTATCGTAAAAGTTCTTGGTTCCGAAAACACAGTAGGCGCAATTTCTGCTATCGGCGCAGTATCACCTCCAGGTGGTGACTTGTCCGAACCAGTTTCTCAAAGTACGTTGCGTATCGTAAAGGTATTCTGGGGCTTGTCCGCAAGCTTGGCTTACAAACGTCACTTCCCAGCTATCGACTGGTTGCAAAGCTACTCTTTGTACGATGACAAACTAGCTAACTGGTACAAGGAAAACGTTGCAGAAGACTACAACGAACTTAAGCGCGAACTTATGTACGTATTGCAAGAAGAAAGCGAACTAGAAGAAATCGTTCGTCTAGTTGGTATGGATGCGTTGGGCGCTAAAGACCGCTTGACAATGGAAACAGCTAAGTCCATTCGTGAAGACTACTTGCACCAAAACGCTTTCCACGAAATCGACACGTTTGCATCTGTACAAAAGCAATACAAGATGATGAAACTAATCTTGGATTTCTACCACTATGCTCAAGATGCTTTGAAAGCAGACGTAGAACTAGAAGATTTGTTGAAGCTTCCAGTAAGAGAACAAATCGGTCGTTCTAAGTATGTTGAAGAGCACGAACTAGAAAGACTTGACGAAATCAACCGCACAATCAAGGCACAAATCAACGGCCTTGTAGGTAAAGGAGAGTAACTTACATGCTAAAAGAATACAAAACATTAAGAGAAGTTGTAGGACCTTTGATGCTTGTTGACCACGTGTCAGGTGTAAGTTACAACGAACTTGTAGAAATCGTACAAGAAAACGGCGAAACCCGTAAAGGTAAAGTACTTGA
>JAZQUN010000135.1:0-3986 GCA_045631385.1 Clostridia bacterium | reverse complement strand
CTACTTCGACAAGGCGTATTCGCCCTTTTGCTACGAAGGCGATTTTGTAAAACTGATTTACCAAATCAAGTTTGGCGGGCATGCAGGCATATTAGACGTGCTAGCCACCTACATTGCCTTTACGGTAAACAAGTATCAGGTGGAGTTTGACGAAATCTGCTTTGTCCCCATGACCGAGCAAAGCCAAAAGGAGCGTGGCTACAACCAAGCGCAAATTCTTGCGCAAAAGTACGGCGAGCTGATAGGCAAATCGCCCATCAATGCGCTAATCAAGAAAAAGCAAACGCAACGCCAAGAGCAACTTGGCAGAGCCGAGCGCAAGAAAAACGTCGACAACGAATTTGCCGTTGTAGACAAAAATTTAGTAAAAAACAAAGCAATACTGCTAATCGACGACGTCAAGACAACGGGTGCAACGCTAAACAATTGTGCCAAGGCGTTGAAAAGGGCAGGAGCAACAAGCGTTGTATGTATCACGCTTGCTTCCACACCCGAGCAGTTTGTTTATCAATAAGGAGAAACTATGAAAGATATCTACGGCAGAGCCAATGCCAAGGCTATTAAAAAACTCAAAAAAATTGCCGATAAAGTAGTTGCATTAGGCGATACTTTTAGTGGCTACACCGACAGCCAGCTTCAACAAATGACAGCCAACTTCAAGGCGCGTTTGTCAAATGGCGAAACACTTGACGACTTGCTACCAGAAGCATTTGCCGTTTGTCGTGAAGCTGCAACTCGTGTATTGCATCAACGTCACTACTACGTGCAAATTTTGGGTGGTATCGCATTGCACCAAGGACGAGTTTGTCAAATGGCAACAGGTGAAGGCAAAACGCTTACCGAAACCTTGCCAACCTACCTAAACGCATTGACAGGTGACGGCGTGCACGTTGTTACCGTCAACGAGTATTTGGCTACCCGTGACGCCGAGTGGATGGGCAAAGTATTTAGATTTTTGGGCTTGACCGTAGGTGTTACGCTTTCACAAATGAAGCATGCGGAAAAGCAACGTGCATATGCTTGCGACGTCACCTACGGCACAAACAACGAGTTTGGCTTTGACTATCTTCGTGACAATTTGGCAACCAGCAAGCACCATCGTGTTCAACGCGTGCTAAACTTTGCCATCGTCGACGAAGTGGACAGTATTCTAATCGACGAAGCACGTACACCGCTTATCATTTCCGGCGAAGGCGACAAATCCAGCCAAATGTACGTCAACGCCAACCGCTTTGTAAGGGGACTACGCAACAGCACTAACGTAGACGAAGAAGGCAAGACGGAAAATGCCGAAATTTTGCCAAATGGCGACTACGTTGTAGACAAAAAAGAGCGTGGTGTAACACTTACCGACTCTGGTATTGTCAAGGCAGAAAAATTCTTTGGTGTAGACAACCTAGCAGACGTTGAAAACTTGGATATCAACCACTACATCAACAACGCTTTGAAGGCGCACGCAATCATGAAGCGTGACAGCGACTACATCGTAGAAAACGGCGAAGTAGTAATCGTAGACGAATTTACCGGTCGTAAGATGGAAGGCAGACGCTACAACGGTGGACTTCACCAAGCCATCGAGGCAAAGGAAGGCGTTGTTATCCGTAAGGAAAGCAAGACTCTTGCAACCATCACGTCGCAAAACTTCTTTAGACTTTACAAAAAGTTAAGTGGTATGACAGGTACAGCCAAGACGGAAGAAGAAGAGTTCAACTCCATCTACAACCTAGACGTTGTATGTATCCCAACCAACTTGCCAGTTATCCGTCACGACAACAACGACGTAATTTACGTAAACCAAACAGGCAAATTACGTGGCATACTAAACGAAATCAAGCGAGTTCACGCCAAGGGACAACCTATCTTGATAGGTACAGTCACAGTAGAAAAGAGCGAACAACTTTCCAAACTTCTCGACCGCGAAGGTATTCGTCACAACGTACTAAACGCCAAAAATCACCAACGCGAAGCAGAAATCGTTGCGCAAGCCGGCAAACTAAATGCCGTAACCATTGCAACCAACATGGCTGGTCGTGGTACGGACATCATGCTGGGTGGCAACCCAGACTTTTTGGCAAAGCAAGAAATGACAAAGATGGGATACGAAGATAGCCAAATCGAAATGGCAACCAGCTTTGTTCAAGACTCGGAAGAGCAAGCACAACTACAAGCTATCTACCGCGAACTACACGCCAAGCACAAGGCAGTTTGCGACGCAGAGAAGCAACAAGTAATGCAAGTAGGTGGCTTGTATATTTTAGGTACTGAGCGTCACGAAAGCCGTCGTATCGACAACCAGTTGCGTGGTCGTAGTGGTCGTCAAGGCGAGCCAGGTGAAAGCACTTTCTTCATTTCTATCGACGACGAAATGTTCAAACTAAACGGTCAGCGTATGCAAATGCTTGCAAACACTTTCCGTTGGGACGAAGACACCCCAATCCAAGTAAAGATGGTGTCCAAGACGGTCGAAACAGCGCAAAAATTTACCGAAGGTCGCCACTTCCGTGCCCGCAAGTACGTGTTGCAGTACGACGACGTCAACAACCAACAACGCAAACTCATCTACAAGGAACGCGACAAAGTGCTTGACGGTGAAGATATCCACCAAGACGTTCTCAAGATGGCTAGCAGCTACTCATTGCGCGCACTAGAAACAGCTTGTGGCGGCAACGAAGACGTCAACGAGTGGGACTTTGCCCAAGTCAACAAGGAACTTAAACGTTTTGTTCCTGTGGCAGAAGATATCTTGGTTGCAGGCGAGTTCAAAAATGCTCGTCAAGCTCTAGAAATCATCACAAGCAAGGTTCAAGATTTGCTAAACTATCGCTACAACGCTCCGCTCGAAGAAGAAGACGACGTTCCATTTGACGAAATGGAAAAGTACGTTTTGCTAAAGACGGTAGACAAGTTGTGGCTAGATCACATCGACTACTTGGAAGATTTGAAGCAAGGCGTAGGCTTGCAAGCATATGGTCAACACGACCCAATCGTAATTTACAAGCGCGAAGCATTTGAAGCCTTTGAAAAACTCAACCAAGAAATCCACTACAACACCATTCACGCATTGCTTTTTGCAAAGATCAAGCGTGTGGTACAAGTAGTTCAACCAACAGCAAAGGAACTTAATCCAAACAAATCACTAAACAAACCATGCCCATGTGGTAGTGGCAAAAAATACAAGCATTGTTGCTTTGCAAAGGATAATCCACAACAAGCGCAAAAGTAACAAAGCAAAAGGGTAAAAACAATGATTCAAATAATTGATCTACAAAAAGACGTAAAAGAAATGCAACAAAAGATTGCAGCTATCGGCCAAAGCCTAAATTTGCCAAAGCTTCAAGCCGAGCTGGACGAACTCACAGCCAAGCAACACCAACCAGATTTTTGGGACAACGTAAAGGAAGCTCAACAAGTAAGTCAACGCGCCAAAAACTTGGAGTACAAAATAGAAGAATACACTTCGCTAGTAACCAAAACCAAGGACGTGGAAGAAATTTTGGAAATGTTTGCCGATGACGAAGCCATGCTGGAAGAAACAGCAAGCGAAATTGTTGCACTCAAAAAGGAAATTGGCGAGTTGCACATTGCAACCTTGCTATCGGGCAAGTTTGACGCCAACAACGCCATCGTTACTTTGCACGCCGGTGCAGGTGGAACCGAAGCGCAAGACTGGGCGCAAATGTTGTTCCGCATGTACTCTCGCTATTGCGAACGCCGTGGCTACAAGGTAGAAGTGCTAGATATGCTAGATGGCGAAGAAGCCGGCATCAAAAGCATCACCTTTGCCGTAAACGGTCTAAATGCCTACGGGTACTTGAAGGCAGAAAAGGGCGTACACCGTCTAGTTCGTATTTCGCCATTTGACGCCAACAAACGCCGTCAAACAAGCTTTGCCTCGGTAGAAATCATGCCGGAAATCGACACCGACGTAGATATTGTCATTGAAGAAAAGGACTTGAAGGTTGATACCTATCGCAAGTCGGATCGTA
>JAZQUN010000134.1:0-5060 GCA_045631385.1 Clostridia bacterium | reverse complement strand
TTGTTTGAAGACAACGCAGAATTTGGTTACGGCTACTACCTAGCTCTTGCTCAAAGACGTGAAAAGGTTGCAGAACTTGTTTGCGAACAAGTCGGATCGTAGCCATGTCGTTCTGTGAGCCAAGGAGTTGTTATCAGGTCTTGTCTTCCTAAGACCGCTTGGCCTCCGACTTTTGTTTGAAGACAACGCAGAATTTGGTTACGGCTACTACCTAGCTCTTGCTCAAAGACGTGAAAAAGTTGCAGAACTAGTTTGCGAACTAAAAGCACGTTGGGAAGCTGCTGGTTACGCAGAAGGCGTTGCTGCTGCTGAAGCTTGGCTAGCTGGCTACGCAAGCAGAGAAGCTAGCAAGGCTGCTACTCCTGCTCTTGTTGCTGCACTACAAGCAAAAGCATCTTGCGCTTGCTGTGGCGAACTAGTTGCTGAAATCTTGAAGAACAAAGACATCCTTGTTAAGAAGTCCATCTGGATCTTTGGTGGTGACGGTTGGGCATACGACATCGGTTACGGCGGTTTGGACCACGTACTTGCAAGCAACGTTGACGTAAACGTTTTGGTACTTGATACAGAAGTTTACTCCAACACAGGTGGTCAAGCAAGTAAGTCCAGCCCAACAGGTGCTGTTGCTAAGTTTGCTGCATCCGGTAAACGCGTTAAGAAAAAGGATCTTGGTATGATGGCTATGAGCTACGGCTACGTTTACGTTGCTCAAGTTGGTATGGGTGCAAACCAAAATCAACTTGTAAAAGCTTTGACAGAAGCTGAAGCTTACAACGGTCCATCCTTGATCATCGCTTACGCTCCATGTATCAACCACGGTATCAACATGGGCAAAGCTCAATCCGAAATCAAGGCTGCTGTAGAATGTGGTTACTGGCAACTTTACCGCTTCAACCCAATGTTGGAAGAACAAGGCAAGAACCCATTCACTTTGGATAGCAAAGAACCAACTGGTGACTACCAAGCATTTATCGCTGGCGAAAACCGTTACGCAAGCTTGAAGAAGACAAAGCCACAAATTGCTGAAGAATTGTTTGCTCAAAACGAAGCTGACGCAAAGGCTAGATACGCTAAATACAAGAAACTTGCTGAATAATTCAGTTAGTTTTTCCTAACCTAATAAACAACACGGCGGAAAAATCCGCCGTGTTTTTATTTTGTTCACACGCATACGTGTGCGTATGCGCATATATTAATATGTTTGGCAATAAAAAAGGACAACGATTTGTTGTCCCTTTTGTTTGTTAATTTTCCATATACACTACTTTTTTGCCTGTGGCAATGGCGTAGTCGATTTCGCTACGAGTGCTTGTGCCTACGTATCCATCTTTGTTGATGACAAAGATTTCATCTGCCATATCAATTTTGCGCTTGTGCATATCGTCGAGCATTTCCTTTACGCCGTCTGTCCACACTTCGCCATCACCCGAGTGTCCAAACAACCCAACGGATATTACGATGTTGCCTTCTAGCGAAAGGCGTTTTTGCTCACGCAAAAATTCGTCTTTGAATTTGGTGCTACCGCATAGGGTAATCACTTTGTATTTGCCTACCATATTAGTTGTTTTGTTTGAAATGCTCTTCTACCAACAAGTTGATTTTTGCTGGAAAACCTACTTGACCAAACGTCAAATGCACACAGCCGTTGGTATCAGGCAAATTTAGATAGTCGTTGTTGTAGCTTGTGGTGTAAAACATACCACTTGGATAAGCAAATTGCTTACCATTTTCGCAAGTTACTGTAATAGCGCCGTTGTTCCACTCAAACGTAGCGTTTCCTAGATCGCTCCACTTGTTGCCGTCCATTTGCTCTACCTTGCAAGGCAAGTTGATAACTGGGGCTTCTGCTGCTATCTCGCTGGCAATTTGTTGCTTTTGCCAGGTGTTCCACGCAACGATACCGTCAAACTTGCCGTCTAGCACGCCGTACTCATCCATAACGTGCTTTTCGCCACAGCTGGTACAAACAATTTGGTGACCGTCGCCCTTGATAGTAAACTCGCTGTTGCAGTGTGGACAACGGAACAAAATACCTTCGATTCCGTTTGTAAGTTTGTCGCTTTTGATGGAAATTTTGTTTTCTCTTTGGTACTTGTAGTCATCAAAAGTCAAGCTTTCTACAACGCGACTGAGGATTTCGTCTACCGACAAAGTTTTGCACTCATCGGCAGTAACGATAACCTTGGTTGTTGCCTTTAGTGGCAAAAAGTGCTTTTCGCTTGACCAGCGTGGGTTGTGCAAGTAGTTGCCGTCAAAACGTACCGTTACAATAGGCACTTTAAGCATCTTGATTAGCTTTGCCGTTGCTGGCTTGATTTCATTCAACGTACCGTCAACGGAAAGTTTGCCTTCGGGATAGACAACAACCGGACGACCGCGATCTAGCACAGACTTGATCTCCTTTACCAAGCTTGGAGTAACTTGGAATTGTTGCTTTGGTATGATACCGATAAGCTTTAGAATATCGCCATAGTGCGTGCGTTGAATAGGGCTGGAAAGAAAAGATGCTACCGTTGTTGGATGCATCATCCTTGCAAGACCTGCTACGTCGGCAATGGATGCGTGGTTAGCAAGCAAAATGTAAGGTGGTTTTATCTTTCGTAACGTACCATCTTCAATAAGTTGAACTTTCTTTTTGAAATATCTTTTTCCGTAAAACGCCATTATAGCACCCATTAGTGCTTTGCTTCCTAGACGTGGTTGTGTTTGCTTTTTCATTAGCCACCTATCATATGTTCAATAAAAATTTTTACGCCTGTAAGTATCAAAACTGCACCACCTACAAAACCAGCATACTTTTTCAAAAATTTTCCGTATTTTCCTAAAAACAAGCCTAGTAGACACATCAAAAACGTTACTACTGCTATTACTAGCACCGACCAGTAAATTTTGAGCGGTACTGCCAAAGCCAACGTGATACCTACTGCCATTGCATCTATGCTTGTTGCTACACCTTGTACCAAAATGGTTGCAAAGGTAAGTTTTTTCTGCTTTTCGCCTTCACAACAACCACAGTCGTCCTTTTCGGCGTTTTCTTTGATGGTTTCTACCACCATTTTTACACCCAAAGCAACCAGCAAAACAAGTGCAATCCAATGGTCGATTTTTTCGATATACTGCGCAAATACTACACCCAACAAGTAACCTAGCAGCGGCATTGCACCTTGCATAAAGCCAAATACCGTTGGCATGGCAAGTTTTTTGCCCTTACTTAAGTTGGGATAGCACAGCGTATTGGATATTGTTACGGCAAAGGCATCAGCAGATAGGCCTAGCGCCATTGCCAAAAGTGTTCCCCACATAAAAACATAGGGCAGTTTATTTAACCGCCCAATTTTACTCCTTATCTAATTTTAATTGTTTGGTATCCAAGAAATGTCGTTTTCGTCAACCAAGCCATGTTTGATAGCCCATTGCCAAACGTATTCGTTAGACTGTTTGTATTCCAACAACTTTTGTTCGTATTCAAGTTGGCTTTCCGCTTCTTCTCTCAACTTGTTGAACTCTTCAATTTTTGTCTTGAATGTTGCTAGTTGGGATAGTTGAGTGATCAGCATTGTCAAAAGGACAACCAAAATCAACGTCAATACTATCAATAGGCGTGTTAGCCACTTGTTGTAAAAAATTCGTTTCATTGTATTTCTACCTTTTTTTAGTAAAAAAATTATACAACGATACAAATATTTTGTCAAGTATCTCCTTGCAAATTGTGACGTAGATTACACCACCAAGCAAAATTGCAACCACGAAAACCAGCCTAAATTGACCATTGGCAGTCATCAAATTGAGCCACCAAACAAACGCAAGACAGCCTACGCCCACCATCGTTTCGGCTAGATATCTAACAAGCGGTTTGGTTGTATCAACCAACCTAGCAACTAGGCAAAACACCATACAAACCACCCATCCGCCCGCAAAGTTGATAGCAAACGTTGCCAGTTGCGCAGTTGTTTGGCTCATTTAAGCAAGCCCTTAAGTGATACTTTGCCCTTATCCGAGCCAAAAGCAATGCTATCCAGCGTAGTAAACGTCAACAAAATTGTGCCTGCATCCAAATCTAATTTGCTCAAACTGATTTGGCTACCTTTAAGCACTATTTTGCCATCTGCAAACAAAACCGCTTGCTTGTCGGCTACGCTTTCTACCCTTTTTACTCCTGCAATGTTGATAGTGTTGCCGTCTAGCTTGATTTTGTAATTTGCCGTCATATTTGCCATGAAAAACTCCTTTTTTTGAATATATCAATATATTCTATTAGCCAGCAGCAAATTTTTTGCACAAAAAAAGAGCAACTACCGTTAGTTGCTCTTAATTGCTGTTAGTTTTTCAAAAAGTCGAAGTCTACCGACCAGTCTGTACCTGCAACCGTATCCATCAAAACAACGCCCTTTGCCTTGAGACTGTTTCTAATTTCGTCGGCAACTGCCCAGTTCTTTTCTGCCTTTGCAGTAGCACGTGCAGCAATTTGCGCTTCAATTTCGCTTTCGTCTAGTCCAAGTTGAGCCACGTACTTGTTTTTGATGCTTGCAGCAAACTCGCCGTCTGCCTTGTTAAACAAGCCAAGTACAGGATAAACAACGTCAAGCACTGTAAGCAATTCCTTTGCCTTTTGCTTTTTAGCATCGCCCTTGGATTTGTTGATAGCCGCAAACACACCAAACAACTCGGACAAGAACAAAGAAATGTTGAAGTCATTTTGCATACCTTCGTGGAAAACTTTCAAGATTTCGCTGTTTGTCAAATCTACTTTGTAATCGTCGCCAACAAGCTTTTTGTAATCGGCAATGCTGTTGTAGAAGTTGCACAAATGTCTTTCAGCAGTAATCAAAAGCTCTTTGTTTACTTCTAGTGGAGATGCGTAGTGGTTGGATAGCATCAAGAAACGCAAAACTTCTGGATCGTACTTGGCAAGCAAATCCTTGATGGTGATAAAGTTGTTAAGCGATTTGCTCATCTTTTGACCTTCAACAGTAATCAAACCGTTGTGTACCCAGTAGTGAGCAAGTTCGCAACCGTTTTCGCACTCGGATTGAGCAATTTCGTTTTCGTGGTGAGGGAAA
>JAZQUN010000133.1:0-4085 GCA_045631385.1 Clostridia bacterium | reverse complement strand
GTTGGCGACCAACTACTAAACGTATCCGAACAACTTCAAAAGTCAGTTGAAATCAGCACAAGTGCAAAAAGACGCTACATCTCGTAGCGTCTTTTTTATTGCTTATTTGCACCTGCCCACACAAGTGTTGTCTTTCTTTCTATCTTGCAACTCCGTTACGGGATGCGCCTTTGTTTCAAATCGGTAGTCCTTGCCGTTGTCCGCAATATATTTTTCAATTACGTTATGGCTTGCAACGTTGTTGTCGTTAGCATTGACAGCTTCTTGATAGCGGAAGAAATCCGCATTTTTATCCAAGTTGCCCACTTCAATGTATTCTTCGCCGTCGGCAGTGTTTTCAACAGTACTTGCAAGCACCTTGCGTACGTAGTCAACGTTTTCATGGAAGGACAGCAACTCTGGGAAATGTCCTTCTGGGATAACCTGTTGCCACACTTTGTTTTCGTGTTTAGCAAGCAACTCTTTTGCGGCATGCAAGTGTCTAAGTTCCATATTGAAGTGTTGCTCCCAAATCTTTTTGATATACCTATCCGTTTCGTCTTGCAACAGCGAGTAGTACAAGTAGCACTCGGTATATTCGTGCATAAGCAATTCTTCAAACCACGTGCAGTTGGTATCTTTCAGCCCGCCGTACAGTGTTACGTGTTGCTCTTCAATCATGCCGATTTCGGTAAACAACTGCCTGCCAAGTTTGTTTTGGTAAAATCCTGCCTGATTCATGTAGTAGTTCATTGTTTGTTGCTCGGCAGCAGTCAAAATGTTGATATCCAACTTGGTCAAACTACTTGCTTGGTTGTAGTTGATGTATCTTTTTACGTCGTCAGCAGGATATCGATGCTCGGAGATGGTAGGTCTACCCGGCATAATTTCGGTGTATTTGCCCACCAGTCTTTCTGCAAGGATACCTTTGTCCATTTCTAGCAAATCGGCGTAGCGATACAAGTGGTCAAAGTCTTCCAGCAAGGCAAAGTCCATCGCCTTTTTAACGTACTTGTCACTTTCGCGTTGAGCAAAAATTGCCGTCAAGTCCACTGCAAGCTGTTCGTACGCAATGGTGTTTTCTAGTACGCTTTCGCCAATAGGCTTAAGCGCGGCAAGTCGCTTTTGCTGTTGTTGCTCTTGTCTGCGGGTGATGGCAAGTTGTCTTCTCACGTCGTTGTCGGGACAATGTCTATGGAACTGGTGTCCAAACCAAACAGCTTCGTACTCTGCTCCGCAAGCAAGTATGATTCTCACCTTGGTGTAAGGGTCAACTTCAAACTTGTTGTATGGTTTTGGAGCAAGTTTTTTCCAGTCTAAAAATTCGCTTTTCGTTCGTAAAGGTTTTTCGTCAAATGGATTCATTGTATCATTGTACTCCTTGTGTTGTAGTAGTGGTAGTTTTGACAAAAAAGCCATAAAATAAACCTTGAATATATTTGTGTAATAGTATCTATTTTTCAACATCCTATTTGTGTAATAACAACCCCAATTTTGCGCAAAAAGGAACAATTTTGTGCTAAATTTTGCCTATCAACCGTAAAATAGTGACAAGTGGTGCAGTTTGTCCGTTTCACGTCAATTATGAAACACATTTTCCACACATTGTTGTGGATAATTGTGGATAACTTTGTGGAAAAGTGTACAACTTGCCCATTTTTTGCACAAAAACGTAAAAATTATGTCGTTTTTTCACTATTTTGCATAAAAGGCTGTTTTTTGATGTTTTCTCTATCCAAACCCCCAAAAGTGTATTTTGCCCTAGCAATTTTGATAGCAATACAGCTTGCATTGACAACTTTTTTGTGTTTTTCAATGTTGAGCAAAACTTCGGACGCTTTGGTGGATTTTACGGTAGTAATCGACGCCGGACACGGTGGCATTGATGGTGGCGTTGTGGGAGCATCGGGCAGTAAGGAAAGCGACTTAAATTTGTCCTATTCCAAGGCGCTTGGCGATGCTTTTGTTAGGCGTGGTTTCAACGTTGTCTACACACGCAAGGGCAAGGGCGGATTATATGGCGTAGCCACCAAGGGTTTTAAGATGCGCGACATGGAAAGTCGCAGACAAACCATCGCTTCGTCGGGTGCAGATTTGGTGGTATCCATCCATATGAACACCTATTCCGATCCAAACAGAAGCGGTCCGCAAGTGTTTTTTCAAAAGGACAACGCAGACGGCCAAATGCTAGCAAACAGTATCCAAAGCGTACTAAACAAATTTACCGGCAACAGCCACCAAGCGTTAGCAGGCGATTTCTACGTTTGTCGCACAGCACAAGTGCCCGCAGTAATTGTCGAGTGCGGATTTCTAAGCAACCCCACCGAAGAGCAAAAATTGCTTGACCAAGCATATCGCAATGCGCTAGTGGAAGAGATTTTTGTCGGCGTAATGATGTATTTGTATACCAACTAACGCAAAACGCTTGCCTAAAAACCAGTTTGCTATTACAATATAGCAATGATAAACAAAGTAACCGGCTTTCTAGATAGCCTCAACATTCCCTATCAATTGTTGCGTCACCAAGCCGTAGTAACAACGGAAGAGTCAAAGCAAGTAATCCACGTAGACAACTGTCTGTCCTGCAAAAGTCTATTTGTCAAAGACAAAAAGAGCGACAACTACTACATGGTAGTGCTCACCTTTGAAAAGCGTGCTAACATGCGCGGACTAGCCAGCTACGTAGGTTGTGCCAAGTTTGAGTTTGCCACCGAAGAAGTTTTGTTGCAAAAGCTAGGCGTACACCGTGGGTCTGTTTCGCCATATGCTTTTCTCAACGAGCAAGGCAACAGCATTCCACTGCTTATCGACAGCGATGTCTGGAACGGAAACAATGTTAAGTTTCACCCATGCGACAACACGGCAACGGTAGTGGTAAGCGTTGCTGACTTCAAAAAGTATCTAACCGCCATCAACAAACAAACGATAGTGGTCGATGCTAACTAAAAAACAAGCGTAGCAAATTAGCTACGCTTTTTGTATTGCATCAATTATTCAATTAAGTAATGCCCCCTAGTCAAACTGCACAAAAGCGATAATGGGTAGGCACTTGGCAAAAAAGTCAAATTTTCTTGACTAAACGCAGGCTAGCGTGTATAATGGTTGTACATCAATTCAAGGAGAAACAGTTATGAACAGTTACAGAACATATGGCGTATGTAGCAGACAAATAGATTTTGACGTAGTAGACGGCAAGGTTGCAAACGTAAGTTTCATCGGTGGATGCAACGGCAACTTGAAGGGCATTGGCGCTCTTGTAGAAGGCATGCCTGTAGACGAAGCGATCTCCCGCTTGCAAGGTATTTCTTGCAACGGACGTCCAACATCTTGTCCAGATCAACTTGCACAAGCATTGTTGAAGTACAAAGCAAGCTTGTAAAACTAAATCAAATAAAAATGGCGAGAACTTTTTCGTTCTCGCCATTTTTTGTTGCTGATTAGTCAGCGTAGTTTTTAAAGTAGTTTTGGATAAGGATGATAGGTGTACCCTTGTCACCGCTACCGCTTGTCAAGTCAGCAAGGCTACCAAGAAGGTCAGTCAATTGACGTGGTGTTGTACCTTGGCTCTTGATGCTACCAACAAGGTCGTTGTCCTTTTGCTTGATGATTTGCTTCATTGCTGCAACGGCTTCTTCACCAGATAGGTTAGCAATGTCGTTGTCTGCAATGTACTTCAATTTGATTTCGTTTGGCTTACCAGCTAGACCAGAAGTGTAAGCAGGAGAGCAAACTGGGTCAGCAAGTTCCCAAATACCACCAACAGGATCTTTAAACGCACCGTCACCGTAAACCATGCATTCAATATTTTTGCCAGTTTTTGCAAATAGTAGTGCTTGCAAACTATCAACAAAGCTTTGACAATCACGTGGGAACAATTTTACGCTGTTGTCTGTAGCAAGGTTGCTACCTAGTACGCCAAATTGTTCGTTGTAGCCGCTACCGTTTACAGATTCTGTCAAGATTTCATCCAAAGATACAACCTTTTCAGCACCGTTATCTAGCAAACGTTGTTTTGTAAGTCTACGAGTGTGGATATCAGCGTTGATGATGTACTTTGTATGCTTAAGCATTTCGCATGGGTCGTTAGCAAGGATAATTTCGCAATT
>JAZQUN010000132.1:0-6921 GCA_045631385.1 Clostridia bacterium | reverse complement strand
GGTCGTACATGCAGAGCTGCCATTGAAGCTGTGTTGAAGCTTGGCAGACCAAAAAGCATTCAACTTGCTGTACTTATCGACCGCGGACACCGTGAGTTGCCAATTAGAGCTGACTTTGTTGGCAAAAACATACCAACATCGCACGACGAAGTTGTTGCAGTAAAATTTGCCGCTATAGACGGCGAAACGGTGGTTAAGTTGTTGGAAAAGTAAATATTACACTATTGAGGCAAGTCTTTGACTTGCCTTTTTTTGTTTTGCTATTGATTTATTAATTGGGGTGTGCTAGAATAGAAAAAAGGAGAAATAACTATGCTAGTAGAAATCACATGTCCACATTGCAAAAACGCTATCAACATTGACATTGGTATCAAAAAGCAATATCAATGCCCATCTTGCAACCAAATTGTGTTGCAAAAGGTTGTTGAGCCACCAAAATATATTACCGATCCGCAAGATGAGTACTTTGTGGATATTCCTTACGACTTGCCTAACGAAACGGTTGACGATATGATTTTCAAAAAGAAGGTTGATGACAGCATTAGTTGCTTAAACAACCGTAATTTTTCGACTTCCGCAGCACTAGACCATACGTTGTTTGCTCTGCGCTTAAACATGTTGCACGCTCACCGTGTTTGCAATGAAAAAGAACTTGCAATGACTAGCCGAAAGTTGTTTGGTCCTGCTTACGACAAGTTTATTGCAGCTTGCGACAACCAAACCAAGCAAGTTTACCACAAAATTGAACAACAAATTGAAAACAACATCCAAATTGATGCTGAAATTGACAAGGTTAAGCAAATTTGGGACGTTCACTTGTACGATGAAGGGTTAGACTACGCTACTCAAATGCTAGAAAAATATCCTAACAAAGCACTTGCACACGCTAGATATATTTACGTAAAATACTGGTACTATCATTTGCGTAAATACCACACCATTACTGTTGGTAAACATACAGTATCCAACGGCCCCACAGCATTGGCGTTGACTTTAATGTTGCACAGAGACGAGTTTTTGGCTGATATTGCACGATTTGAGCAAACACCTGACTACAATTTGGTATATGGCGATTACCAAAGAGGAAGAAGCTTGTATGGATACCTAACTGATGATTGGAATAAATATTTGCACGATGTTGTTTTTAGCTACATGAAAAATCCTTACAAAAACTGCACCACACCAGAAGCTTTAAGTTACATCAAGGAACAAGAAAAACTTGCCAAAAAACAAAAGAAAAACAGATAATTGATATAAAATAAGAAAAACACCGACTTTCAATCGGTGTTTTTTTTGTTTAGTCTTTGCAGTTGTTGCACACGCCACGAATTGTTAGGGATAGGGAGGAGACTTTGAAGCCATCTGGCAAGTTGACTGTGGATGCAATTTGATTGCAATCTACTTCGTTTAGGTCGTGTACACTACCGCACTGGATACATACAAAGTGTGCATGGTTGTGACAGCAGGCATCGTAGCGCTCAACGTCGTTGACGTGGGCTACCTTTTGCACCAAGCCCATTTCTTCCAAAAGCTTTAGGTTGCGATACACCGTGCCCAAGCTGAGATCTGGAATTTGTGGCTTGAGCGATGCATAGATGGTTTCCGCCGATGGATGCTCACACGTGCTGATTAGATAATTGTAAATTTGCTCTCTTTGGTGAGAGTATCTGCGTTGTACTGCCATGATTATTTCAACATGGATTTAACAAACCAGATTACCTTGTTGTAGTTTGCCAAGTGATCTTCCATCATTGCTACTACAGAGTAGTCATCTTCTGCTTCTGCACGGATTGCTTCGGCTTGTGCCTTTAGTAGTTGCATGTCTGCTAGAACGATTTCTAGAACTTCGCTGCTGTAAAGCTCTTTGTTAGATAGCTCTTGGATGTCAGCTAGTGCAAGGTATTCTCTCAAAGATGCTGCAGGAACTTGTTCGTGCATTTTTAGTAGTTCTGCTACTTCGTCAAGCACTTCTGCGAAGCTGTCGTACAAGCTTTCCAAGTATTCGTGAACTGGCTTGAAGTCCTTGCCGATTACGTTCCAGTGAAGGTTGTGAAGTTTGATATAGTTAACGCCTACGTTTGCTAGGTATTTGTTTAGGTTTTGTGCTACTTGATTTTTCATTGTTAAATTCTCCTTTTTTTTAGTACGTTTGCTTGTTGCAAACTTGTTTTGTGAGTATATAATACCACACTTTTTGAGCCTTGTCAATAATAATTACTATTATTAATTAAAAAATTTTTGATTTTTTTTAATTTTTTTGCATTTTTTTGCTATTTTTAACAAATTTTGGGCGATTTATACGTTTTGGGCTGATAAATGGGGATATTTGACAGGATTGACGAGCAAACGAGCCTGTACGGTTGCGGTTGTTAGGGTTTGGCGTGATTTGTTACAGTAAAAAAGGCTTTGCAACTCTGCAAAGCCTGTTTTTTGAGTGTATTTTGTTGTTTTGTTTGGTTGCAATATATATAGATTAAATTGCTTTACTAATTAGTCTATATATATAATACGGTGACAGTGTTCGCAAACAGCCATCTTTTTGGATGCAAGCGTGTTGGCATCTGCTCCCAAAAGTTGCACACCGCAACGGCAGGAATAGTCGCTACCCGACTCGGTTGCCTTTACGTATACTGGGAAGATGTTTTGCGCTAGCTTTTGTTTGTACTGCTTCAAAAGATCTTCGTTGATGGATTTTTCCAACTCGGCTTGTTTTGCCTTGATTTGTTTGATAGTTGGCTCGACTTTTGACGTTTCTTGGTTGAACTCTTCGTTGAACTTACGCAAACCTGCAACAACCTTGTTTAGATCGGCTACTGCCTTTTCGTACTGTTTGTTGATGTCGTTTGTTTCAGCTTGGATGCGTTTGCACTCTCTTTCGGCTTGAGCCAAAGTTTCGGTGCGCTCTGCAAGCTTTTTCTTGATGAAGTTTAGCTCGCTGTCGCTGTTTGCATTTGCAATAGCATCGCTGTAATCTGCCAAAAAGCCTTCGAGATCTTGTGATGTCTTGGCTACTTGCGCTACTGCGCCTTTTAGCTCGGATGCCTTTGCATCTAGCTTGGCAATTAGTGATTCGATATCCCTACGCATTGCTTGTAGCTTGCGTCCCTTTTGATATGCTTCGTTAGACTCTAGCTCTTTTTTGATTTTACGAAGTTCGCCGTCTAACTTTTGATACTCTAAAATTTCGTTTTGCATTATTTGCCTCCTCTAAACTTTGTTAAAAGGTCTACTACTGTGTTAAATTTCTTTACTAGCATTGGATGCTTGCTGTAAACCATCACCCTGGAGTACAACTTGCTGCGCTCTAGTAGCATGCCAATAAAGTCTTCGCTTGGTGCTATCAAGTTGGTTTTGCCGTACTCGATTTGCACTTCGTCTAATTGGTCGCTACCACGCGTTGCCACTATCAAGTCGTAGCGTTTGCCATCCATTGCAAACATAAAGTCTACGTCAATGTGATAGTTTGCACACAAATACTTGCGAAGCTCTGGTTGGCTTTTCATTGGTTGTAGTACCAAGGTTTGTGGTAGATTTTTTGCTTTTTCTAATATTGAGATGATTTCCATTCCGCCCATGCCGGCAATTACTGCACAGTCGCATTGCAAAGTGCCGAGACCGTCTTGGCAGATAAAATCACATCTTGTCTGGCGAAGCTTGGTTGCCAAGGCTTGAGCCTTTTTTAGACTTGGTCTGCTTACGTCACAAAAGTGCACGTATTTCGCCTTTTGATCCACCAAAGCCATCATCCCAATATATCCGTGATCACAGCCCACGTCGGCTAGCACGCCTACTTGCGGGATTTGATCGTATATCTTTTGTAATCTAGGTTTCAAATACATATTAGTTATCCAAATAATCGCGTAGTTTTTTGCTTCTGCTTGGTTGACGCAACTTGCGTAGAGCCTTTGCTTCGATTTGTCTGATACGCTCACGAGTTACGTTGAACTCTTTACCAACTTCTTCCAAGGTGCGTTGTCTGCCGTCAGCTAGTCCGTAACGCAAGATGATTACACGTTGCTCACGTGGAGTAAGCTTGTGCAATGCAACCATAAGTTGCTCACGTAGCATTGCGTGTGCTGCCTTGTCGCTTGGAGAAATTGCTTTGTTGTCTTCGATGAAATCTACCAAGTGGCTGTCTTCTTCCTCACCGATAGGTGTTTCCAAACTTACTGGGTCTTGGGCTATCTTTTGAATTTCCATTACCTTTTCTGGTGTAACGCCCATACGTGCAGCAATTTCTTCCGGTGTTGGTTCACGGCCAAGCTCTTGCAACAATGCTCTTTGTGTGCGAACTTGACGGTTGATGGTTTCTACCATGTGTACTGGGATACGAATTGTACGAGCTTGATCGGCAATAGCACGTGTGATAGCTTGACGAATCCACCACGTTGCGTATGTAGAGAACTTGAAGCCCTTGGTGTAATCGAACTTTTCTACGGCTTTCATCAAGCCTAGGTTACCTTCTTGGATCAAATCCAAAAACAACATACCACGACCTACGTAGCGCTTTGCAATGGATACTACCAAACGAAGATTGGCTTCGGATAGGCGTTGCTTTGCATCTTCGTCGCCTTCTAGCATACGACGAGCAAGTTCGGCTTCTTCGTCGGTGGTAAGCAGTGGCACTTTACCAATGTCCTTTAGGTACATTTTTACTGGGTCGTCAACGGCTACGTCGGCTACCTTGCGGAAAAGCTCTTCGGTGTTGAACTCAAATGCATCTTTGATTACGATGCCGTTTTCTTCCAAAAATTTGTAAATTTCTGCGTTTTGCTCGCTGGATAGGTCAAGCTTTTCTAACTTTTCTTCCACTTGATCGTACGTTACGATGCTATTTGGGTACTTTGTCTTGATATCTGTCAAAAATGTTTCTAAAAATTGTTGATTAACCATCTTTTTCTCCTAACCGTTTAGTTTATTTAATTCTGCATTGACTTGTTGAATTTGTTGCAATAGTTTTGTTGCGTCTTCGTCGGATGCTGTTTTTAGTTGCGTATTTAACTGGTTACGCAAGTTTTTGAGCCTTGTTTCTTCCACAAACTTGATGCAGTCGGCAAAATATGCCTTGTCACTTTCGTAGCTATCTTGAGTAAACTCGGGATGAAGTATTGCTTGATGCAAACTGCCATCCACTTCGGGACACAATGTAAACATCATATCTACCGATGGTGTTTCGCCCTTGGATTTGCTATCTAGCACGTAGTTGAACATTACGTCGTAAAAACGCTTGTCCGTTTGCGGCACTTTGCTGATGGTTGCAAACTCCAAGTTGTTGAGCAGGCATGCCAAGATGAAATTTAGCGCCTTTTCGTAGGAACTGGTGCTATCGTACACCGGCATTGGTTGCTCTACCTGAATGTCGTTGGCTAGTTTGCGGCGTAGATGCTCTTCCGAGTAACCGGTAATCTTTGACACTACCGTTACGTAATGGGCTTGAGAGACATCGTCTAGCGCCTTTAGCATTGTTATCGCTCCCTTGACGTACTTGGCAAGGTTGTTGTTGCGTTGCGCTTGGTTGTTGAGCGGAAAGGCTTGCTCTAGCACTTGCAATTTGTAATCGGCAAGTGGCAATGCTACGTCAAACAGCTTGTTGAAGGACTCGATTCCGTACTTTTTGACGTATTCGTCGGGGTCTTGGTTGTCTGGCACGGACATTACGCGAACATCCAAACCTTCCTTTGCCAAGATATCCATACCACGAATTGTTGCCTTTTGACCGGCTGCATCACCGTCGTAACATATGTAGACTGTATCTGCCAATCGAGAAATTAGCTTTGCTTGTTGCTCGGTCAAGCTTGTACCCATACTAGCAACCGACTGCGTTACGCCTGCTTGATACAATGCGATTACGTCCATGTAGCCCTCTACCACCAATACGTGTGGCAAATTTGCCTGTTGCTTTTGCTGTTTGGCAATGTTGATACCAAACAAATTGCGGTTTTTGATAAACACGGTTGTTTCCGACGTGTTTTTGTACTTGCCGTAACGTGCTTGCTCGTCGGACAAAGCTCTGCCACCAAAGGCAATTACTTTGCCATTGATATCAAAAATTGGAACGATAAGTCTACCAAACAATGCGTCAAAGTAGCCACGCTTACCCTTTTGCAAAACTCCTGCTTCTACGCAATCTTCTAGGTAGTAGCCTTGAGCTTTGAGATGGTTTACAAGCATATCTTGATTTGGCGAATATCCTATACCAAACTTTTTGATGGTGTCAAGCGAAAATCCGCGGTTGAGCATGTAGTTTAGCGCCTGCTTGCCTTGTGGTGCGTACAAGTTTTTGTAGTAAAATACTGCCGTTGCTTTGATGATTTCTAGGTGCTTTTCACGAAGCTTCTTTTTGGCATCTAGTTGCGAATCTTGTCTTTGGGTTGCCGTTTCGGGCATCTTTAGATTTGCACGCTTTGCCAATATTTCGATTGCTTCCATCATGGAGCAAGACTCGTACTTTTCCACAAAGTTGATTACGTCACCGCTTTCGCCACAGCCAAAGCATTTGTAAAACTGTCCCTTGCGTGAAATGGAAAAGCTTGGTGTTTTTTCGCCGTGAAATGGACAACGCGCCCAATGATTTTGTCCGCGTTGCTTAACTTCGATGTACGATCCTATGACGTCAACGATATCGTTTGCTCGTTTGACTTGTTGTATAAAATCAATAAAATCAGCCATAAAACTCCCTATTTTTTGCCATTATTAGCAAATACACTATAAAATTAGCAAAAAAATGAAAAACTCCCCTAGATAAAGCTTTATTTTTATAAAAATTTTTGAGCGTAGAGTTTACTATCATTTTGCAAACTTGTCAAGAAATTTTCACACAACATATTGACAAATATGCTGTGGAGGGGGGTATAATTGAGTATAACTGTTTAGGAGTTAGATATGAAAACTAAAAAAATACTAGTACTACTTCTTTGCATT
>JAZQUN010000131.1:0-5102 GCA_045631385.1 Clostridia bacterium | reverse complement strand
CTTGCAGATGGTGGCTCAACTGCTGCTACAGCGTCGGATACAACGTCGTTTAGCATACCAGTAGATACACGGAATGTGGACTTTGCGTAAACGTAATCGACCATTTCCATAAGTTTGTTGACACGTTGGCCTGTCAATGCGGATACAGTGATATACTTGAAGTAATCCATAAATGCAAGGTCTACACCAAGTTGAGTCTTAAACTTTTCCACCGTGTGAGTATCCTTTTCGATCAAATCCCACTTGTTGACAACAACTACCGATGGTTTGCCTTCTTCGTGGATGAAACCAGCAATTTTTACGTCTTGCTCGGTCAAACCTACTTCCGCATCCATAACGATTAGGCACACGTCAGCACGGCGAATAGCGTTGAGTGAACGCATTACGCTGTATTGCTCGACAGTGTCGTCTTCGATGGCACGTTTGCGACGCATACCAGCTGTATCAATGATGGTATATTTTCGTCCTTCATACTCGAAAGGCGTGTCGATAGCATCACGAGTTGTGCCAGCAACGTTGGATACAATTGTACGATCGTAGCCCAAAATTTTGTTTACTAGGCTACTTTTACCTGCATTTGGCTTACCTACAACGGCAATTTTAATTGTGTCGTCGTCTTCGATACGGTCTGCGTCAGGGAAATAAGACACAACTTTATCCAACAAATCGCCGATACCGGATTTTTGCTCTGCAGCAATAGCAAAAAGTTCGTCACCCAAACCTACACTGTAAAACTCGGAAATATCGTCAACTAGGTAGTTGTCAACCTTGTTTACTACGTGGATAACTGGCTTTTTACATTTGCGCAAAAATTGAATTACGTCTTGGTCTTCATAGGTCAAACCAGTCTTGACATCACAGAAAAACAAGATAACGTCGGCAATTTCCACCGCCATTTCTGCTTGTTGCTTGATGTGTCTAAACATTTGGTCTTCGCTTTTTAGTTGAATACCACCTGTATCAATTAGCGTAAATTGCTTGCCAAGCCACTCGGCGTCACCATAAATGCGGTCGCGAGTTACACCAGGCATATCAGATACGATAGAAATACGACTACCGCATACTTTATTGAAAAATGTGGATTTGCCAACGTTTGGCTTACCAACGATGGCAACTAATGGTTTTGCAGACATTTTTATTCACACTCCAAAATTGTTTGACAGGTTTCGTACCCATCACATACAATTACTACTTTTTTGTTTGTTAGTTGTTCAAATTGATCCAAGGTCATGCCATCCAAAAAGACGTCTTCGGTTTCTCGAAGCATAACTCTTGGCAAAATTAGCGTATCACCCACGTTAGATGAGTTTTGCACGGCTTCTAGTAAATCTTTGCCTACAAGCAAGCCTGAAACGGTAACTGTAGGACCAAAAAACTTGTTTTCTACAGGCAAAACGTTGACTGAAAGACTTGGAAAATCAGCCTTTGCCTTATCCAAAGTTTGCTGTAGATATGGCGCAAAGGATACACCTGTTAGACAGGTAAAAGTGCCCTTATTAGCGGCAACGGCATCTTTGTAGCACAAGTCAAACTGGTAGTAAAAATCGGCTATGAGCCCAACGCCGTTCTCTATTTGTTCAAAGTCGCCGTAGTACGAATAATCCGGTACTTGTCTACCAGCAAACACGTACATTTCGTCAGAGCAATAAGCAAATCGGTTACCGCATTGTTGATAAGTTTGCTCGGCAAAGTTCTCCACCAAATCTACGGTGCTGTTAGCAACCGCATTGTCAACCACCTTTAGCTGTGGCAAGCCCTCGCGGTGGCAAGTAAGTCCAACAGGCACGACTGCAACAGTTTTTACAGCTGGATACAAACTGTACAAGTCGGTCAACGACTGCATCAGCACCTTGTCATCGTTGTAGCCAGGAACCATAACAATTTGCGTGTGCATTTGGATACCGGCATCGGCAAAACGCTTCAAAAGTGGCAAAATTGGACGTGCAGTTGGGTTGCCTAGCATTGTGCGACGAAGACAATCATCCGTTGCGTGCACCGATACGTACAAAGGCGAAAACTTTTTGTTGCAGATACGCTCTACGTCAGCATCAGAAATGTTGGTTAGCGTAACGTAGTTGCCCGATGCGAAGGAAAGTCGCCAGTCGTCATCTTTGACGTACAAGGTTTTGCGTTGTCCCTTTGGGAGTTGATCTACAAAGCAAAAGATGCATTTGTTGGCACACCAGCGTGGCTCGATGAAACATTGCTCGTAAAAATCCCAACCCATTGGCTCAAACTCATCCTTGTCTACCGAATAGGTGTGTTGCTTTGCACCACGACTTACGGTAATATCAAAGCAAGACTGCGAATCAAAATAGGCAACGTCAAGCATATCCAAGGCTTTTTCGCCGTTGAAAGCAACAATTTCGTCATCAACCTTTAGTCCGATTTTATACGCTATTGAGTTTTTTTCTACGAAAGAAATTTTAAGCATAGTTGTAAAAACAAAAGGCAACCTGTTGGGGTTGCCTAAATTTGTAAACCGTTACTTTTCGATAACGAAATCGCGTGGCAAAGTGGACCAATCCGCTGTACCCAACATTTCTACTTCTACAATACGGATAACGTTGGACAATACACTACGTGTTTCGGTGTTTTCTTCGTCGATAGTGATGTTTTTGGATGTTGTACCTGTCATGCTGTTGAAGTCATCCAATACGCTGGATGGTACAGATGTAGCATCAGTAACAACTGCAACGCCATCTACAACTACTGTGATAGATGCAAGTTGTGCAAATACAGCGTAGTTTTTGTAGTTTTCTGTTTGTGTAGAACTTGTTGTTAGGAAGAATGCAGAGCTAGCTTCGTCAAAACTTGCAACCTTGTTATCGTGGTACATTGCCAAAGAGAACAAGTCAATTTTTGCATTGCCGTCGGTAACTTCTTCGTCTTCTTCGTTAGCATCTACTGGCAATTCCCAAAGGTTTTGAACGAATTCGCCTTTGATTGTGTAGTCAAGCTCTGGAGCAACAGCGTACGTCTTGGTTGTGCCTTTTGTTGTAAGTGTGTATCTACCTGCAACCCAAGCGTTTGTTGAAGAAGAAATACGACCGTCAAAGATGATGCTTGTAACTTCACCTTCGTCACCTTCTTGTGCGTTGTAGAAACCATCGTTTACCAAGTTGATGAAGTTTACAACCGTGATAGGTGCTTTTTCAAGCAAAAGGTTGTAGGTAAGTTGCAACTCAACTACTTTTTCGTTTTTAACGTATTCGATTGTCATTTGCATTTGTGGTGTGCCGTATTTGTTTACAAGGCTTTTTGTTTGGCTTGTAGACATAAATTTAGCATTGCCACAACCTGTAAAGGTTAGTACCATAATAACTGCTAGAACGATTAGCGCTATCTTTCTGAATTTCACTTTTATTTACCTCTTAAAAATATTGTCAGTTTTCAGGGGCTACCTGCTTTGTTTTGTAGTAATTGGTAAAATCTACGTCAAGTACTACACTTTTGTTGTCTAGATACTTTAGTGGTCCGCCTTTGAAGTGGAACATAATGCGTGTGCAGCACAACAATTGACTTTTTACACCGTATCTACGGTTTACTTTGTTCATGCCGTACTTGCCATCACCCAAAATTGGTGTTCCGATGTGCGCCATGTGTGCACGGATTTGGTGGGTTTTGCCACTGATAAGCTTTACTTCTAGCAACGTCAACTCACCAATACGCTTTACAACGCGGTAATGAGTTTCGATAGGCACATAGCCTGTCTTTGGAGCGTCGCTGATATAAACCAAGCTTTTTTTAGCATCCTTAAACAAAAAGGAATTTAGTTTTTGACTGCTTTTTTTAGGACAACCGACTACCAATGTGCTGTAAGTCTTGTCGATTTCTCTTTCCTTAAAAGATTTCAACAATTCGTTTTCTGCCGTTTTGCTTAGGGCGAAAACCAACAAACCCATTGTGTTTCTATCTAGTCGGTGTACCGGTGTTGCAACGGCATCCATAAGCGTAGCGTTTAGTCTTGACGTTACGGAGTCTTCGCCTTGCACTTCTACACCCGCTTGCTTGTTTACAACCAAAATGTTTTCGTCGCGGTAGACAATTTCCACACCATTTTTTTCTCTATCTGGCATGTAGACGCAAACTTGATCGCCTACTTTTACAGACACGTCTGTGCCAACACGCTCACGGTTGACTTTGACGTTGCGATTTTTGATGATTTTTTGGATTTGGTAGTAACCAAGGTCGGTTGACTGCGATAGTAGTTCGGAAAGCAGTTGACGTGATTTTACTTCAATTTCTTTCAACATAAAGCCATTATATCAAATTGGCAAAAAAAAAGCAATTATTTACACCAAATAATTGCATTTTATTATAAATATATAATAATTTTAGCTAATAATGTAGTCATCTTGGGGCAAAATAGTACTTTGCTTGGCTTCTTTTCCGTTTGTTTTTACAATGGCTGTGCAGTTATCAACGTTTATTGATACCAAAATTACATCGTCACCTATCTTGCTGATGTTTTCCCAGGGGATAAAAAAATCTTCTCGCTGCCTAAACAATTTGTGTTCTGACGGCACTACTATGCCCAAAACCTTTTTGCTGTTGGCTGAAAATATCAAGTCGGTCAGCCTTCCCATACGCTTGCCACACAACACGTTGACTACTTCCTTTTGACGTAATTCGTTGTAGCTAATTTCCACAGTTTGTTGCTCCTACTAGTTGCTACAATATTGTACGCAAATCAATGCAAAATTAGTACAAATTTAGTAGAAATTTGCCCTAATTTGAGACAACGCCCCCTTTTCGATCCGACTAACTTGCGCTTGGGATATACCAATTTCGTTGGATATTTCCATTTGCGTTTTGCCCAAAAAATACCGCTTGCAAATTACGTCCTTTTCGCGACTGTTTAGCTTTGCTAATGCCTGATTTAGAGTAACGCTATCAACCCAAAAGCTTTCGCTTACCTTTGTGTCGGCTAGCTGATCAAGTAGCGTAAAGTTGTCTTCGTCGCTTGCAAAAACCCTTTCGCACAGTGATACAGGTGGGCTTACGGCATCAAGACAGTAGGTTACGCGTGCGACAGGCATATCTAGTTCGTGTGCGATTTGGTCGACGGTTACTTCGGTTACACTATCCACTTGCAGTCT
>JAZQUN010000130.1:0-4327 GCA_045631385.1 Clostridia bacterium | reverse complement strand
CCTCCGACTTAACCTTTCAACAAATATTCTAACGCGACCTTTTCCAGTTTTGAATAATTTCCAATATCCTCCATCTAAAAACAACATTAGAATTACCTTCGTCACCACTAGGAACAAAGCACAACGGTGGATAAACTACACACCACCAGTTATCCCCTGTACCAGTACCCAAATTTACAATAAGAGCATCGTATACGCCGGATTCTAACACAACCCCATCGTAGGACCTTGTCGGAAACTCTTCGTTGCAAAGCTCCGCATTGCTTTGATACAAAAAGCCATTTTGACACAACACTTTGTCTGCAATTAGCTGAATTTGTGTCAGATGGCTTTCGACGATAGCCATAGCATCCTGCTTTGTTCGAGCTTGCGCAAGATAGGGCGTGAGATAATCAACAACGGCTGTTTTGACGGCGTATTTTACGTTTTGATCGGCAATTTCATTACTGTTTGCACGAATATGTATACGCAAAAACTCCGCATCCGAAGCATTTACGCCGCCATTAAATTGGCAGGCAGAAAGGCTAATAATTAGAAAAACAAATAAAATAACGACAGCTTTTTTCATAAAAATCCCCCAATAAAAAAGTGTGCACTAATTGTGCACACCACGATAAATTACATACCTAATTGAATGATTTTATTTGACAATTATTGTCTTATATTGCCGTATTAAATTTCGACAATGCCACTTGAAACACTTTGAAATACCGATGCGGAAAAGCCCATACCGCCAAGCAAGCTTGCAAGTTCTTCTGCTTTTTGCTTATTTTCACACAACACAAAATAAGCACTACCGCTACCCGTCATTGTTGGCTTGACACCCAACGTTTGACAACTGTTGATAAAGTTGTCAGCATAGCAATTAAGAGCCCTGCTAGGCTGTTGTAGAGCATTGAAACACAGTTGATTTGCCTTCACTAAATTCCCTGATAAAATTGCTGCAAGCAAAGAATCGTTATCCGTCATTTGTTGCGCTGCAAACTTGTCATACTGTCTAAATATTGCAGTAGTATCACTTTGATGTTTAAAGGTAACAAGACAACCAAACATTTCCGCAAAGCCACATTTAACCATTTGACTTCGGTCAACAATTTTGCCCAAGCCACCGTGCAACATAAAATACACGTCACTACCTACACTATCACAAACCTGCTTAATTTTTGCATCACAAAGGCATACACCTTGCATTTTTGCTAGACAATAAATAGTTGCTGACGCATCCGCCGACGATCCGCCCAAGCCTTGCGAAAAGGGTATACCTTTATCAATTACGATATCACAACCGCTACCGCCAAAGGTATCAAAGAAGCTTTTAGCGGCCTTATACGCCACGTTTTTATCCTGTGGAATATCAACACCAGCAACGGTTATTTTGCCGTCATTTCGCAAAGTTACGTCTACAACGTCAAATACGTTTATGGACGTAGTAACGGCATCCAAAAGGTGATAGCCATCCCTAACACCCAACACGTTTAGCGACAAATTAAGTTTTGCATAAACTTTTACTTTCATAGCTATATTTTACAACAAAAAGCAAAAAGTCGCAAGCACAAAAAGATACTTGCGACAATAATTTACAATTTGTTGTACGTTACAATTTTAGTTGACACCTGCAACGGCGAAGCGATTTCCGGATTTATTGCCAAAACTTCATCTTGAGACATCTTTAGCCCTTTAGCCAAATCCCACAAGGTATCCCCCTTGTTAGCAATTGAGATTTCAACAGCATACTTTTCATTGTCCACCAATGGAAGCTCTTCAATGTTTCCAATAACCAAAAACTCTTCGTTTGAACTAGCCAAAACAACAAAGCACATGTCCGCATCCACCTTGACACCTTTGGAATAGTCTACCGAAATGGCATTGAGCGTTGCAACAGCTTGCAATTTGCAATTAGATGCATCAAAAGAAAGGTCTATGTTTTCTGCAAAAGGCATTTGAATTGCAGTTGAAACATATTCACCATCATCAATACTCAACAAATCAAAGGCAATGATACCTTGCACCGTCACACGACCATCAAGAAACTCGATTCCAGAAACTACTGCGCGTTTACTTGATACTCCTAGCAACTGACCTTCTACTTGTTGTGGCAACACTGCAGAAACCCTTTTGCTTACACTTTCGCTACCACAACAAACATATGTTTGAAGCTTTTTTGTTTCAATAGCAAAGTCACATTGCTTATCGTAAGCATCTTCAATAACGGACAATGTTTGCATTTGAGCTTGAACAACGTTTAGACACAGCATAATCTCCGCAGTAAAGGAGTCGTTTGTTTCGCCCTCGACGATATCAAGCTTGATTTTTGTATTTTTAACGTCCACTGTGACAAAGTTGTGAGCATATTCCTTCAAATTAGATGCAACAAACTCTTGCGAAAAGTCAAACGAAAAGTTTTCATAGCACAATTTGTCGGAAAAATACGTCAAATTCAGAGTAGCCTTACCATCCACAGTAGCCACTCCGTCTTTTAATTCAAAACCATTTACACAAACGGTACTGTCAGCCAGCAAAACTCGTTGGATTCCGTTTGCCGTTTGCAATTGTTGCTCCACTTCACCGCAAATACTCTTACAACCAACGTTGCTACAAACTGTTTTATCAACGCGTTTTACAAACATATCGCCTTCGACAAAAGCCAGTTCGTCTTGTGGCAAATACACGCTGGATGCAACTTCTAGCAAAATTTCAACAGTAATAACGTTGCCAAAACAACTAGCTTTACTTTCCAAAACAGAAACGACTGCCTGCATACAGCTGTTAGGAGTTACATCACCTTGCACAGTGTTGGTAAAATCCGCGTTACAATTTGTACTGCATACGTCTCCAGTTTGATCCAAATATAAAAGCTTTACGTTTGTTCGTCCGTTGATTACGCCTTCTCCCTGCAAACACTCACAGGTTGTTGCAATGCTTTCTACCGAACATGTCAAAACCTTTGCAACTTCATCCCTTACGTTAACTCTTACCGTTTGCGACGTTGTAATAGTTTGCAAATCCACCCTTTTTACTACCGATATATTATCAAATTTTGCGTTTGCCAAATTAGTTGCCCTCCAAAATGCTATTTGTAAACATTATATTGAAGACAACAACAAATTATTACTCACAACTTGACAACAACTTCTTTACAGACAACGTCAGCATACGAACAGGTCAGTTTTCCTGTAATTTCAGTAGGAATATCCATTTCAAAAACGTTTTCGTACACCTTTACGACTACTCCTTTGCAGTTGACTATCCTATTTCTTCCTTTGTTGATTTTGACGCTTACTTTTTTACCCAAAAGGGACTCTATTTGTTCTTTTGCTTGTTGAATTGTTAGTTGTTTTTTCATTTGACACCCCCACCCAACAAGTATTGACAATTTGATAAAAAAATAAAAGGGTAAGCCCAAAGCTTACCCAATATTGTTAAAAATCGTCTTCTTCGTCTTCTTCGTCTTCGTCGAAATCTTCTTCATCGTCAAAATCAATGTCGTCAAAGTCGTCTTCTTCATCAAAGTTGTCAAATGACTCTTCTTCATCAGCGAAGTCATCATCGTCTCCAAAGTCTTCACCAATATCCAAATCATCCATATCGTCTGGATCATCGTCAAGATAGTTGCGCCATTCATCGTCGTTTTCTTCGTCGATTTCGTCTTTTTCTGCATTAGCCAAGCAGATATCACACATAGTTTCATCCATGCCTATATATGCTGCTTTACATACAGGACACAACTTTAGTTGTTCTTCTTCATCCATAAGATCACCCAAAAGTGTCAATTTAGATTCCAAGCCCAACTCTGCCTTGCAAACTTCGCACATTTCTTCTTCCATTAGAATATAATTCAATTCACAACGTGGACATTTCTTGTATTTTGCCATATTTTACTCCTGAAAGTATTTACTAGTGTTTCTCGTTGAAATAATGTACCACTAAATACTGTAATTGTAAACTGTTTTTTAACAAATTTTTCAATATTTTTTAGTTTTTTCTGCCAAATTTAGTTTATTTTTGCAAACCACACCAGTTCCCATCGAAAAAATACTGCAAATTATATTGCACAGCGAGTTTTTCCGATGCAGTGTTTCCTTTGACAATATAACCATATGGACACTCACCATTTGCTACGATTTTTTTGCAAATATCCACCATGACAGCAAGCGCGTAGCCCTTGCGTCTGTGTTCTGGCAATGTATACAACATACCCAGGCTGTTTTCATGATGCATCAAGCACCAACAAACCGGCTTTTCGTCAACATATACAGCAGACGACACTCTATTTGCCAAACACTCGGCAATATCATCGTACTCGGCATGATAATGAGAAGTCGGAGGC
>JAZQUN010000129.1:0-5370 GCA_045631385.1 Clostridia bacterium | reverse complement strand
TAACATAGTCCTAATACATACTTACCCCAAGTTGAACCCTGTTCGGCAGATTTGGTAGCAAGCTCGAATGCCTTTTTATAATTTTTAGTATAGCCATCCTGACCCAGCACATATGCC
Organism: Clostridia bacterium; assembly: GCA_045631385.1. GTDB lineage: Bacteria > Bacillota > Clostridia > Christensenellales > CAG-314 > RGIG5495. The sequence continues at coordinate 5,253 of JAZQUN010000129.1, read as the reverse complement.
TGAGCAACATATGCAATACTAACCGCTCGTCCCATATCAGCAGCCTTTTGAAAATAGACTAACGCTTGTTTTCGACAACCTTTTCTAAAATATACCTCACCCAACGTTTCGAGGTTGAATGCGGATCCGCCAGCTTCATTTGCCTTGTTTGCCCAAAGCAAAGCCTTGTCGTAATCAACATCACAACCTTCACCCCACAAATAGCAGAATGCAAGTTGTTCTTGACAATAAACTACTCCCGCTTTTGCACCTTTGGCATAGCACGAAAATGCCTTTTTGTTGTCTTGTGTTGTGCCCTTGCCTTTTTCGTAGTACCAACCCAAGTAAGAATAAGCACCATTGTCACCGTTTTCTGCAGCCTGCTGTGCAAACATAAAGCCTTTGCTGTAATCCACATCAACACCATAACCATGGTAATACGCTTCTGCCAGATAAATACATGCATCTTTGTAGCCTTGATTGTAGGCGTGAGTAAACCAAAATACTGCTTTGGCATCATCTTTTGACAACAAATCTCCCGCACAGTAGTGCTTTGCCAATTCAAATTGCGCTTCGGAACAACGATATTTAGCAGCTTGTTGCAAATAATCCAAGTACTTATCGTTATCCTTTTCTACCACAATGCCCTTTTTGTAAAAGCCAGCCAATTTGTTGAGAGCATCAGCATCGTTTTGATTAGCCGCCTTGACATACCACTCGTAAGCCTTGTTGAAATCTGCTGAAACACCAGTACCATAGTTGTAACACAAACCAAGGTTGTATTGCGCCACAGCATCGCCAGACTTTGCAGCCATACGGTAGTACTTGACGGCTTTTTTGGTATCCTTTTTGACACCATTTTCGCCTTTTTCGTAAATGACGGCAAGGTTGAACTGTGCATCGACGTTACCGTTATCTGCTGCACAAGTGTACCAGTAGACTGCCTTTTCGTAATCTAATGGTTTGCCTCGCATATTTTCGTAATATACACCCAAATAGAATTGGGCATCAGCGTGACCTTGCTGTGCTGCCATTTCCATCCATTTGGCTGCCTTGAAGTAATCCTGCTTAGCACCTTCGCCTTCGTCATAGCAAAGCCCTACACGGTACATGGCATCAAGGTGATTTCTCTTTGCTGCACGCTTGAACCACTTGAAAGCAAACTTTTTGTCGTATGGGACGTCGTTTTCGCCGTTGTAGAAATTGAGTGCAAATTGATATTGTGCTTGCGCATCGCCACTACGGGCTGCTTTGAGTTGCTGTTTGTATGTCATAGTGCCACACTCCTTGTAGTTACATTATACATTTTTACAAAGCAAATTGCAATAGGTTTTGCAAAATAAAAACTCTCCAACTAGATGTTGGAGAGTTGATTTAGATACTTTTTTGCTTGGCGTGGGTTGGTTAGCACTACCACTTGAGCGTTGGTTTGTTGCAACTGCGACATGATGAATGGGCGGACTTTCTTGCGGAAGGTACGAATGTAGTTGGAAAAATCCCTGTCGTGCTTTTCCACACAGCCTTGTGCAATATCTGGGCGTTGCTTATGTAGGTTTTTGAGATGGCGAAGAGTTGCACGGCGCATGCATACGCTACGCTTGTAATCCAAAAAAATTACCAGCGTTGCCCTTTGCAAACGCTCGGGCAAGTGACTACGCCACATACCGTCTATTATCCATTGGTCACCATCGATTAGTTGGTCGTGGATAGGCTTGCGCTCGGCGTAAGGAATCATTTCCCAATTAGGCTTCCACAAAACTTTGTCTAGGTGCACCACTTCACGTTGGAACAATTGTGCAAGTTGATTAGCAAAAGTTGTTTTGCCACTACCTGGACAACCAATAACTGCTATGCGTTGAAAATTGGTCATTTGCTCCACTCCCTTATTGCACGTGCTTGATCGCGGTCCATATCCTTTTGCGCAATGGAGTCACGCTTGTCGTACAACTTTTTGCCCTTGACAAGTGCAATTTCTAGCTTGACTAGGCTATCCTTGAAGTAGATTTTGAGTGGCACGATGGAGTAACCTTTTTCGCGCACTTTGCCTAGCATACGCATTGTTTCCTTTTTGTGAGCAAGCAAGCGTCTGTCTCTGCGGCTTGCTACGTTGCTGAAACTGCCTTTGTCGTAGTTTTTGATGAAGCACTCCTTCAAAACAAGCTGTCCGTCACAAATTTCGCAGTAGGAATCGGTCAAGTTGACTTCGCCTTCACGAATCGACTTGACTTCGCATCCTATCAAATTTATTCCACACTCCAACGTTTCTACTACAAAGTAGTCGTGAGTCGCCTTTTTGTTTAGTGCAATTACTTTCATGGTTATATTATATTTGTATTGATTTGATTTGTCAACCGTCAATTAGTGCCATATCTATTTTGCAGGCAGATAAATTTACCGATTGTATTACGACTTTGACTTTGTCACCCAAGCGATAGGTCTTGTTGCCACAAGTAAGGGTAAACTTTTCCTTTACAAACTGCACAGCGCCTTTACCTAGGTAGCTACTATCTACAAATCCTTCGACTGTGTTGGGTAGTTGAACAAAAATGCCCGCTTCGATTACACCACTTACCAAGCCTTCCATTACAATGCCCATAAGTCCCTTGGCGTATTGGCATTTCTTGAGATCGTCGGCTTTGCGCTCGGCTTCGTCAGCGACCTTTTCGGTCTTGCTGGCTTGCACGCTTGATACTAGGCACATTTCTTCGTAGGCACCCATTGCCTTGTCCGTCATTTTGCCGTCGATTAGCGTCTTTAGTACGCGGTGTACTACCAAATCGGGATAGCGTCTGATAGGTGACGTGAAGTGACAATAGCAACTACTTGCCAACCCAAAGTGCCCTGTGTTGGTTTCGCTGTACTTTGCCTTTTGCATGGTGCGAAGCATTACGTCGTTGACTAAATTGAAATACGGTGTTTCGCGTACGCTATCTAGTGCCTTTGCTAGCGAAGTTGTGTGTAAGCTTTGAGTTTCCTTGATGGTTACGCCCAAACCCTTGAGCAATGCCAAAAGTACGGCTACCTTTTCGCCGTCCGGCTCTTCGTGGACACGGTAGACAAATGGTACACCGCAGTTGTTTGCGTACTCGGCAACCGTTTCGTTGGCAAGAATCATAAACTCTTCGATGATTTGGTGCGCAAACAGTTGCTTGCGTGGAACTATATCCACTACTTTGCCACCTTCCATTACAAATTTGACTTCTTTGCTTTCAAAGTTGACGTTGCCACGGCGTTGGCGCTTGTCTATCAATATTTTTGCTAGCGCTTGCATGTTGGCTAGTGCATCATATAGCGGTTGGTCGCAAGTTTGCTCGCCATCTAAAATGGCTTGGACTTGCTCGTAGGTGGTACGGCGTTTGCTGTTGATTACGCCCTTGACCACTTGAAAATCTACTACGTTTCCCTTGCCGTCGACTTTCATGATGCAAGACAACGTCAAACGATCTTCACCACAAAACAACGAACATACGCCGTTGGACAGTACTGGTGGGAGCATTGGAAAAACCATTTCGGGCAGATACACGCTTGTGCCACGCAAAAATGCTTCCTTGTCGATGTCACCGCTTGGCTTGACGTAGTGTGATACGTCGGCAATGTGTACGCCCAAAGTGTACGTGCCGTCACCATTGCAAACACAAGATACGGCATCGTCTAGATCCTTGGCATCTGCGCCATCGATGGTAATCAAAAAGTCGTTGGTAAAATCGGTGCGTCCAATGTAATCGCTGTCGTTGATGACAGCAACTTTGTTAGCCCATTTGATAACCTTTTCGTCAAATTGGTCGCGAATACCAAAGGCGTGCGCTACTGAAAGCATATCGGCGGCATGCTCGCCTGCGTATCCCAAAATTTGTACAATTTCGCCTTCGGGCTTAAGGGTGCTATCCGTAGGATAAACCGTTAGTTTGGCAACTACTTTTTGACCATCCTTTGCGCCCAAATCCTTTTTGGGTGGGATGTAGATATCCTTGAAAAACTTTTTGTCATCAGACACTACAAATCTTGCGCCATTGCGCTTGTCGTACGTGCCTACCACTTGGCTTACACCACGAGATACAACCTTGACTACTTCTACTTCGTCCTTGGTGTGTGGTATCAAACGCGCAACAACTGTATCCTTGTGCAACGCTCCATTGAGACGGTTGGGTGCAATGAAAAAGTCGTTTTCGCAGCCATCAACCACCAAGAAGGCGAAGCCACGTTGGTTGCCGTCAACTGCGCCGGTGACGAGTTGATCCTTGGGTTGCAAGCAATATCTGTTGTTGCGTTTGTCGTATGCCAAATCGCCTTGAGCTACCAGTTGAGCCAAGGCTTGCTTGACAACGTTGCGCTCGTAGACAGAAATTGCACTAACAAGCGTAAACAGTTGCTTTTCCGACAAATATTTAGTTGTTGTTTGGTTGAAAATACCAAGTAATTGTTGTGTTAGATTCATTTGTATAGTATTGTCTAAAATTTGTTTTTATACACAAAAAAACGGCGATATGAAATCGCCGTGTCTTTGTCACTAAATTATTTTACAATTGCGCCCAAAACTACAAAAGCAATGGAACTTACAGCCAATACTGCTGCACAGATAAATGTCCATTTCTTAAGTTTGCCTTCCTTTGTGTTGGAAGAGTTTTTACCATAGTAAGAATCTCTATCGTCGGAAGAAGATTTGCCGGACAAAGCTTCCATACCGTCAGAGTCACCAGATTGTTTCATTACTACAAATACGATGAACGCAGCGCAAAGCAAAACGATTACTGCAAGTGCAATCATTGCACCCAAATAAACTTCAGCGCCGTTATTAGCGAAGAAAAAAGCGAATAGATTTAGCATTTTTTAGTTTCCTCCAAAAGTTTGCGTTGGTATTATACCACACAAAGACTTTGTTGACAAGCGTTTTACTAACATTTGCCAACAAACGCTTGTTTTTGACTGCTTTTGCTGTGTGTTTGGTACAATATCGCAAGTTTTTTGCCACTAATCTTTGATTAGTAGTGATTTTCCCGTCATTTCGGCAGGGATATCCAATCCCATGCTGTCTAGCAAGGTTGGTGCTACGTCGCACAAAGCACCGTCATTACGCAATTTTGCACTGCGGTTGGACGTATCGATCATTACAAATGGTACTGGGTTGGTTGTGTGTGCAGTAAACACGTTGCCCTTTTCGTCCAGCATCTTTTCGGCGTTGCCGTGATCGGCTGTTACAAAGGCTACACCACCTAGTTGTAGGGTTGTTTCTACCACTTGACGAACACAGTCGTCTACCGTTGCTACGGCTTGTTG
>JAZQUN010000128.1:0-2986 GCA_045631385.1 Clostridia bacterium | reverse complement strand
GCATTGGATTACGCAAACGCCGAAGTTTTTTCTCTTACGGCCAACGCCATAAACGATGCCGTTTACACTGTAATGAGCGAACTTAACGATGCTCAACTTGTCACTGTTATGTACAATTCAGTGGGTGACGTCGTCTTGTTACAGGCAAATTCGTCGGTAATTGGGCAAATTGCAAGGGAAACTGCAAAGATAGTAGAAAGCAAAATAAACACTGTTGAAAATTTGTGTATCAGCATACCTGTTGGCACGCTATCCGGGATTACGTTTTTGATCGGTAGTGGACCTAAAGTCAAGTTTACTCTAGAGCCTATTGGGTCTGTAGAGTGTAAAATCTATTCGCAGTTTGAAAGTGCAGGTATCAACCAAACCTTGCACAAAATCTATCTAGAAATCACAAGCAACGTAGACGTAATTTTGCCACGTCAAAGTGCAAAAGTAACTCTTGACACTCCTGTTTTGCTTGCCGAAAGCATTTTAGTGGGCAAAATTCCCAATACTTATCTCAACGGAATGGTCTGGAGTGGCAATTAGTTTATAAAAAATGCTTGCAAAATTGTATTTTGTTTGTTATAATTTAATTAATTTAATAAATAAATACATTGACAAAACACAAGAGTTTGCCAATTTGGTGAAATAAGAGATGGGTTGGATGCTGAAAAACTCACACCAAGGCGAAAAGATATTCATTTTGTAGTAGAAGTGGTCAAAGGTAACGAGTAGCCACTTACGTCTAGACAGCGTTAACGGTCTCAAAGGATTGTATGGGTTACTATGCAGTCAAATTTTGGGTGGTACCACGAAAAAACAACAATTCGTCCCGATAGGCACATGGCTTATCGGGATTTTTTATTTAGGAGGAAATTATGACAGACAAGTTTTTGGCGATCGAAACAACCTTTATGCAAGAAATTCAAGCTGCAACAACATCACAACAGCTTCAAGACATAAAGGTTAAGTATCTAGGTAAAAGTGGCGAAGTAACTTTACTTTTGCGCGGAATTAAGGATTACCCTGCCGAACAACGTCCTGAAATAGGTAACAAAATCAACGAACTACGCAAAAAGCTAGAGGCAGCCATCGAAGAAAGCTTCGTTACTGTTTCTCAGGCAGAAATGGAAGACAAACTCAAGCGCCAACGCGTTGATATCAGTTTGACAAGCAGCCCACAAGCAGGCACAATTCATCCAATTACAATGGTTAAAAACGAAATTAGCAACTTGCTTGTAACAATGGGCTTCGAAGTTTTGGAAGGTCCAGAAATCGAAACAGATTTCTACAACTTCCAAGCACTAAACATCCCAGAAGATCACCCTGCACGTGATATGCAAGATACGTTCTATATTGCGCCAGGCATTTTGTTGCGCACGCAAACGTCTCCAATGCAAGCGCGCTTGATGGAAGTAAAAAAGCCACCTATCAAGATGATTGCGCCTGGTAAGGTGTATCGCTCTGATAGTGACGCATCGCACTCTCCAGTATTCCACCAAATCGAAGGCTTGGTAGTGGATGAAAACGTTACTTTGTGCGACTTGAAGGGCACATTGGAGTACCTTGCTCAAAATCTATTCACCAAGGATACAAAGGTTCGTTTCCGTCCATCATATTTCCCATTTACCGAGCCAAGTGTTGAAGTTGACCTTACTTGCAGTAACTGTGGTGGCAAAGGATGTTCGCTTTGCAAGGGTACAGGCTGGATCGAAGTACTAGGCGCAGGCATGGTAAACCCACAAGTGTTGGAAAACTGTGGTGTAGACAGCCAAAAATACACCGGTTTTGCATTTGGTTTGGGTGTAGAGCGTATTGCAATGATCAAATACGGTATCCCTGATATCCGTTTGTTCTACGAAAACGACGTAAGATTTTTGCGTCAATTCAAAAAGTAAGGGGGAGCAAATATGAAAGCACCAATTTCATGGTTGAAAGAATATGTAGACATAAATGTTGATATCGACACCTTGTGCAAAAAGATGGTCGATATCGGACTAGAAATAGAAGAAGTAATTTATCTAGGCGAAAACGTTACTAACGTAGTTGTTGGTCAAATCGAAGAAATTACTCAACACCCAAATGCAGATAGACTTCGCGTGTGCAAAGTAAACGTTGGTAGTGAAGTAATTGATATTGTCACCAACTCTCAAACGGTAAACGTTGCAGACAAAGTTCCTGTTGCATTGCACGGCAGTAAGCTTGCAAATGGACTAAAGATTACCAAGGGCAAAATGCGTGGCGTAGAGTCTTTCGGTATGTTTTGTGGAGCTGAAGAGCTTGGCATCAATGCTGATTACTACCCAGGTGCAGATACCGACGGCGTGTTGGTGTTGCAACCAACAGCGCAAGTAGGTGCTGACGTTCGCGCCGAAGTAGGTATTGACGACTACGGAATTGACGTAGCCCATACAAGCACCCGTCAAGATTGCAACAGCGTGTACGGTCTTGCTCGCGAAGTTGCAGTAGCACTAGGTACAACGTGTCGTCCACTACAAACAAACCACGGCGAAAATGCAGAGCAAACTTCAAACTACGTTACTGTACAAGTACAAGCGACAGATTTGTGTCCAAATTACTACATGCAAGGCGTAAAAGACGTTGTAATTGCAAAGTCTCCGCTTTGGATGACTTCACGTCTAGCAAAAGTTGGTTTGCACGGTATTAACAACTTGGTTGATATCACAAATTACGTTTTGATGGAAGTTGGTCAACCAATGCATGCATTTGATTACGCAGATTTGGGCGACAAGCAAATTATTGTTCGCCGTGCAAATGCTGGCGAAACTATCGTTGCACTTGACAACAAAGAGTACACACTAAACGACAGCAACTTGGTAATTGCTGATGGCAACAAGCCTGTAGGTTTGGCTGGTATCATGGGTGGAGCAAACTCTGGTATCAAAGATGATACTAATTGTGTAATGCTAGAGTGTGCTCGTTTCAAGCGTGAAAACATCCGTCACAGCAGTCGCAACCTTGGTTTGTCTTCCGATTCTTC
>JAZQUN010000127.1:0-2590 GCA_045631385.1 Clostridia bacterium | reverse complement strand
ACCCGTGACCTCGTCCTTACCAAGGACGTGCTCTACCTGCTGAGCCATATCAGCGCAAGATGCTTGCTAACTTCATCTTGACTATTATATACATTTTTGTGCTAATTGTCAAATGCTTGCAAGCAATTATTTTGTTTGGCTACGCTTATCCTTGCCCACTAGTTGAGCCACGATAGAGTTGCTTTTGTCCGTCAAACGATAAAAAATACGGTCTTCGTATCTTTCGCGCAATTGTGCCAAATTCAAGTTTGTGGATACGATAGTAACCTTTTTGTTAGCAATACGCTCGCTAACAAGCAAGTACAAGTACTCCATTGTCACGTTTTTAAGGATGTTTTCTGTACCAAGGTCGTCAATTACAAGCACGTCAACGTCGGTAAGATTTTCCATCATCAAGGCTTTTTGCGAAACGTCAGCCAAATGATATTGCAAAAAGGCGTTGTTTAGTTGATATGCCGTCATATTAAGCACGTTGTATCCGTTAGAAGCAAACTCTACAGCCATTGCGTTGGATAGGTAGCTCTTGCCCGTACCAGTTTTGCCTGTCAACACAACGTTGCAGTAGTGGGTGTTTGGCCACTTTTGGCTAAATGCTTGGCAGTACTTGTAAGGAACAAGGTTTTTCTCGTCTGTTTCGGTGCTGTTTGCAAAGGTTTTGCTAGTATCAATGTCGCTATCTGCAAACAAAATCTTTGTAAGCTCTGCTTTCAAACAACCGCACTTTTGACCATTTACAAATCCTGTATCTTTGCATGCAGAACAAGTATATTGTGGAACAAGGTCGGCAGTGGTGTAGCCGTATTTAGCAAGTAGTTGGTTTTGCTTTGCAAGTAGTTCTTGCAAAGGCTTGCGGTATTGTGCTTCCCTGTCTGTACCCATTGCAATGCCAAGATACATCCTTGCAGTGCGAATTTGCTTTTGACACTCTGCCCAGTCTGGTTGCTTGTCTAGTTTTGCCAAAGTATTTTCGCAACGCAAAAGAGCGTCGTTGCGACGTTTGGCAAGTATATTTTTAGCTTTTTCTAGGGCAATGTTTCTCATTTACTAAATCTCCAAGTTTTCCAAATCGGTAAACAAAGCATTTATTTCGTCATCTGTGTACTCGTGTTGATCAAACGAGTGTTGCTTGGTTGTTTGTTTTGTTGTTGATGGCAACGCTGCTGCAACAACGGTGGTTTGCGCTTGTTCTACGGTTGTGATACCGCTAGATTTGTAGCTAGCAAGCACCTTGTTTGCGTATTGCATTGGGTTGGATGCCGTAACACTTTTTTCTACGGCAAACTCAACTAGTTCCGCTGGCATAAACCAGTTTTCCGTCCAAGTCTTGTACAACTTGCGGTCGCTGGACGTCACGTTTCGTTGCAAGCCAGCCTTTTCTAGCAGACTTTTTATCACTTTGTCGTTTGCAACAACGGCGTTCATGTATTGCAAGATGCTTTCGGTAGTGGTGTAACCCATTTTGTAGAACTTTTCTACTGTGTTGTCCAGTCCTGCAAGGGTACGAACGCTGTTTCTAAAGCAGTATCTGGCAAGCATAACAAGCGTATCGGCATCAAAGCCAAATCTAGCCCACTTGCAAACGTATTCGTCCACCACAACGTCAAGTGATTGGTAGTACACACCAAGGTTTTTGGTAACGTCTTTGGCGATATCAAACAGCATTTGTTTGTTTTCGGTGTAGGATGCAATTTCCTTTATGTCAAGCGCGCCCATCTTGTGATATTCGCACAAAAGCGCATCCAACTTTTTCATACCACCCACCTTGCAGTCTTTTGCAACGGTGTTTACAACGTCCAATGTGTATCCCATGCCTTTGCTCCACTTTTCGTAAAGCTCACGGTCAGCGTACTCAATTGTACGACGAATATGCATTGTCTTAAACAACACGCGCAAGTCGTCGTCGTGCTTAAGGTTGGTTGTTAGTGCATCCACAACCATTTCTGCTGTGTAGTTACCCTTGCGGTATTGCGCACTTGCAACAGTTAGTATGTAAGGATAGTTGATGTTGTTTCCCTTGTAATCCACGCAGTAATTAGCAACGGCAACCAACGCTTCCCAATCAAAGCCTTCGTGTCTTTCCAAAAAGTCGTAGTAGGCATTAAATTCGCTCACGCCAATCATACGGCCGGTAAGCACCTTTTGCATTTCCTTGCTAAATTTGGAGTACTTTGACGAACTAACCGAGCGTACGTTGTCTTCACCAATAGGTAGATAAACTACTTGTGGTGGGTTGGATGCGATTACTTGCACCAAGCCCAATTCTTCCCAGTAGTCGTAAGCAGCAACAACGTCGGATTCCGTCAAGCCAAGTTTCTTTGCAATGTGCTCAACGTTGTTTACGCCGTCTGGCTGGTCACAAAGAGCAAGGCCAAGCAAATACACCCTGACAACACCTTCGGGTGCTTCGGGCATGTAATTGAGTATAAACTTGTTTTCTAGCACGGTAAAACTTTCGCTAACAAGTTGTTTGTCTTTGCAACAAAAAGCCATAAAATACTCCTAATCAAAATTAAAGCCTTGATTATTTTTTCTAAATGATGTATAATAAATTATTAGAAAAAATGCTTTGCAAAAACCAAGGCAAAAAGGG
>JAZQUN010000126.1:0-16011 GCA_045631385.1 Clostridia bacterium | reverse complement strand
TGATGCTCATCAACTATCGATTGCACAACAGTACGATATTACTGCTGCTGTAATTGATCTCGACGACATCACAGCTGCAAATTTGAAACAGTTTGTAGATGTTGCATCAGTCCCATGCTTTGTAGATGTTCCACCTTTTGCTAATTGGGACTATCTGGCAACAGTTTTACCAGCTGGATTTGGTATTGTTGCAAACAATGTTGGAGCAGTGCAGTTTGCTATGTCAAAAGGTATCCCATATATTGCTGGCGTTGGTCTAAATTTGTACAATATGCCCAACGTTTCACTATTTGACAGTTCTGCGTACTCGTTTTTCTATTCAAACGAACTAACTTTGCACGAAACTTCGCAAATTTCTCACGCCAAAGGCTACAAATATGTGTATGGTGATGTAAAACTTATGCATTTGGTACACTGTCCAAACAAAGTAAACACAAATCAAGCGTGCAAAAACTGTAAATATACTACGTTGTGCTACGCTGACGAACTAGGAAACAAGTTTTATTTACGCCGTCGTAAGTGTAACAGTTGCAGTTTTGAGCTCATCAATGCAAAAAAACTGTCATCTGGCACAGTAGCCCTAAAACCATTCAACTATTTAGTACAATTTGACGGCATGTCAAAGCAAGCACTCAAGCAAAAGGTTGCTTATTTTGCAACAAATACCGAAAATTATACAAAAGGCAGATTATTTAACAAGGTAAACTAACGTGATTACTTCTAAAACACTCAAAAAATTAGAATATCTATCCGTACTGGACAAGCTTTCGTCTTTTGCGCAAACAACACTAGCAAAAAATGAAATTGCCCAACTTTTGCCTGCAACAGACTTTGCTGATGCCCAAGCAATGCTGCTAGAAACCTATCAAGCGTCACTTTTTTACGATTTTGAAGGTTTTCCCGATTGCTCTATCGACGACTGTAAGCAAATTTTCAAGCAAGCACGCGTTGATTCTACGCTATCCATGGGCGAATTGCTTTGCGTAATGCGCTTGTTGCGTACTGCAAGGCTGCTTCAAAAAAGTTTGTGCAAACAACTAGAAAAAATCGACACAACCATGTTGCAGTCGCGCGCAGCCCTAATCTTTACTGACAAGCAACTCGAAGACGACATTGATACAGCCATCATCTCCGAAGAAGAGATGAGTGACAAAGCAAGTGACGATTTGTATGCTATTCGCAAAAAAATCAAGAAAATCAACGCTGATATCAAGGAAAAACTTATCAGTTACACCAAGCGTGGCGAGCTTTCCAAGTACTTGCAAGATAGCATCGTTACTTTGCGTGGCGATAGATACGTAATCCCGGTAAAATCGGAGTACAAATCCTTCGTAAATGGTATTGTTCATGATACGTCTGGTAGTGGCTCAACCTTTTTTATCGAGCCAATCGCTATTGTTGAGCTAAACAACCAGCTTCGTGAGGCAATTTTGGCAGAAAAGGATGAAATAGCGCGCATTTTAAAAGCATTTACTGCACGCGTTGGTCAAATTGCCGATTACTTGCAACGTACACAAGATACTGTCGTGCACTTTGACGTGCTTTTCAGTAAGGTCAAATATGCTGTAAACATCAAGGCAAAGCGACCAACTCTAAACAATAGTGGCGAAATCGATCTCAAAAATGCTCGCCATCCACTAATTGACGCACAAAAAGTTGTGCCAATCTCGTTAAAATTGGGCAAAGACTTTGATGTTGTAGTAGTTACTGGTCCAAATACCGGCGGCAAAACCGTCACACTTAAGACGGTTGGTTTGCTAACGCTGATGGCAATGACAGGGCTTTTTGTCCCTTGTCGCGAAGATAGTGTATTGTCCTACTTTAACAAGGTATTTTGTGACATCGGTGACGAGCAAAGCATCGAGCAAAATTTGTCAACATTCTCGTCGCATATGGTAAATTTGAAGGATATTCTAAATCAATGCGACAATTCCACATTGGTTTTGGTGGACGAAGTAGGTGCAGGCACAGAGCCAAACGAAGGCTCTGCTCTAGCTCTAGCAATTACAGAATATTTGCGACAAAGCGGTGCAAAATGCCTAATTACAACCCACTACAGCCAACTAAAAGAGTATTCTTTGACGGCAGAGCGCGTAGAAAACGCATCAATGGAGTTTAATCCACAAACTTTTGCTCCAACCTACAAGTTGATTATGGGTGTGCCTGGCAGTTCAAATGCTATTTCTATTGCAGAAAAGCTTGGCATGAATGCGCAAGTTATACAGCTTGCTAAAAACAGCGTATCTGATGAAAAGGTTGCCTTCGAAAAGGTATTGCAAAACGCCGAAAACATCCGTCGCAACTACGAGCAGCTTCACGCACAACTGCAAGAAGAAAAACGTCTGCTTGATATCGAGTCTCAACGCGTCAAGAAGATAAATGACGGCTTGATGCAAGAGCGTCAAAAACTTTTGCAAGGCTCCAAAGACGAAGCAAAGCAAATTGTCAAAAAGGCTCAAGAAGAAAGCAAAGAGCTTATCGAACAAATCAAACAAATACTCAACGCTGCTGATTTGTCTGACAAAAAGTTGTTTGAAGCACGAGCTTTGGCAAAGCAACTTAACTCAATAGATGTATCAACCGAGTCCGAACACGACGAAGAGTACGTCTTTACAGGCTCAAATGTCAACTTTGATACGCTAAAAGTGGGTGACGTTGTTTACAGCAAAAAACTCAATGTTCAAGTAAAGGTTTCTGAAATTAAAAACAAAGACAAAATCATTGTAAAGGCTGGCAGCATTTCTGCAACGGTATCAGCAACCGACTTGTTTGCAAGCAAGGTGGAAAAACAACGCACCGAACGCAAATACGGTGGTGGTAACAAAGCCAAGTCGCAAGTTGCGGCACGCTCGCTATCCAACGAAATCAACCTGCTAGGTCAACGTGTTGATGAAGCGATCGCCAATTTGGACGAATTTATCGATTCCGCTGTGCTTTCTGGCCTATCACAAGTATGGGTGATTCATGGTATGGGTACTGGCCGTTTGCGAGCTGGCATCCATCAACACCTAAAAACTCATCCAAATGTAGCCGAGTTTAGACTAGGAAAATACGGAGAAGGAGAAAGTGGGGTAACTGTAGTTACTCTCAAGTAAAATGTACCATTATTTTGATAATTGCGCCACAACTCGTGTAGACGAGCAGGTGCTACAAATACTCAATAAATATCACGTCGAAACTTTTTACAATCCATCTGCGCTAACAAACGTAAGCATGATGGTCAAAAACGACGTGGAAAATGCCCGCCAACGCATTGCAAAGGTGCTAGGCGTATCCAACAAGGAAGTGTTTTTTACTTCTGGTGGTACCGAAGCCGACAACACTGCAATTTTAGGTGCTGTCAAAAACAAAAAAGGCAACGTTGTAGTTACTGCAAGCGAACACTCTGCGGTTTACAACGCCGTCATGCAACTAAAAAATCGTGGCGTAGAAGTAAAAATTGCCAAAACTACAGCACAAGGCCACATTGACGTAGAAGACTTTGTTTCTTGTGTGGACGAAAACACAATTTTGGCTTGCTTTATGCATGTCAACAACGAAACAGGAGCAATAAACGACGTAAAGAAAATCAATGCGCTTGTCAAGGCAAAAAATCCTCAAACTATCACTTTTTCCGACGGTGTGCAGGCAGTAGGAAAAATTGCTGTCAACATCAAAAGCTTGGGCGTGGATTTGTACACATTTTCCGGCCACAAAATCCATTGCTCCAAAGGTACGGGATGTTTGTACGTCAAAAACGGCGTTTCCGTCAACCCGCTAATTGTCGGTGGTGGTCAAGAAAACGGCTTTCGCTCAGGAACAGAGTACGTTGCAGGCTGTGTAGCGTTGGCAACTGCGCTAGAAACTGCAGCAAACAACGTGGCTCACAACAGTGAAGTGTTCAACCAATACAAGCAAACCTTACAACCGGTGTTGGAAAACCTTGGTGCAAAGATAAATTGCACCGAAAACGTTTCTCCAGCGATAATGTCCGTAGCATTTAAGCAAATCAAAGGTGAGGTGCTGTTACGCATGCTCGAAATGGATGGCATTTTGGTAGGCACAGGCTCTGCTTGTAGCTCCAAAAACAAGGTAAGTCGTGTAATGGGCGCTATTGGGCTTGAGCCGGCATATTCCGAAGGCGTGTTGCGTATCAGCTTTTCTAAATACAACACTGCGGAGCAAGTTGATGCGCTTTGTCAGTCGCTAAACAAAAACGTAACGTCGTTACGAAAAACTATGGGAGTAAAGTTTTAATGAAAGTAGTACTAATTAGATATTCCGAAATCCACCTTAAAGGTAAAAACAAAGGTTTTTTTGAGCGTGCACTTGTAAACAATATCAAGCGCAACCTAAAAGACTTTGATTTCAAATTGACACACACGTCTGCGCGCTACATTGTTAGCCAATTCGACGAAAACTATCTTGATCAAATCGTCGACGCTATCAAAAACACCTTTGGTGTTTATTCACTAAGCGTTGCTGACGAAGTTGAAACTAATATGGATAGCATTACGTCAGCAGTGCTAGCGTGTGCTCCACAAAGTGGCTCGTTCCGTGTGGAAACAAACCGCGCGGATAAAACTTTCCCACTCAATTCAATGCAAATTTCCCGCGAAATGGGTGGTAGAGTTTTGCAAGCAAACCCAAGCTTGACGGTAGATTTGCACAAACCAAACCACGTAATTAACATTGATATCCGAGAAAGTGGCAAAACTTTTGTGTTTTCCAAGGTTATCAAGGGCGTAAATGGTATGCCTGTTGGTACGGGTGGCAAAGGTGTTGTTATGCTATCTGGCGGTATCGACAGCCCTGTAGCGTGCTACATGATGGCAAAGCGCGGTATGTCTTTGCGAGCAATTCATTTCCACAGTTTCCCTTACACAAGCCTACAAGCAAAGCAAAAAGTGTTGGATTTGGCAAGTATCGTAAAAAAATACACACTTGATATGACTGTTGACGTGGTAAGCTTTACAGAAATTCAAACAGAAATTCACGAAAAGTGTCCGGAAGAGTTTATGATCACAATTATGCGTCGCTTTATGATGCGTATTGCTGAAAGAATTGCTCAAAAGCATGGTTGTGGTGCAGTAATTACCGGTGAAAGTCTTGGTCAAGTTGCGAGTCAAACACTCGAAAGTTTGACAAGCACAAACAGTGTAGCAACGATGCCTGTTTTGCGCCCACTAATTGGTTTTGATAAAGACGAAATCGTTGAAATTTCCAAGCGTATCGGAACGTTTGAAACGTCCATTTTACCATATGAAGATTGCTGCACAATTTTCTTGCCTAAAAACCCAGTAACGAAGCCAAGACTATCTGCTGTAGAAAAGGTAGAAAGTGCGCTTGACGTAGAAACGCTAGTAAACAAAGCCCTAGAAAACATCGAAACAATAGTGTTGTAAAGAAAAACAACTGACAAATTGATTAAACGTAAAAAGCACCTAAAATCAACTTTTAGGTGCTTTTTTGCTGTAATATTGCCTAATTATATCAAAATATAGTCCATTTATATATTACTATGACAGTAATAATATCTAATTATTGCCAAAGTAAAGCAAATTTTTCAAACTTTCCCACAGGTCAAAATCGTCCTTGTTTTTCTCTGTATCGTGTTGGTTAGTATCTGCTGGTACGGTGATCAGAATGGTGTTACTTGTAGCAACAAGTGTGTCGCCAAAGTATGCATTTATAAGGTAATTGTAGCTTTTTCCTGCTACGACGTTGCGGTCAATGTAGTTGGTAGAAGACAACCAAATCGATTCTTTAGCGTCGCTTGTTTTTACTAACTGATATTTCAAATCCTTATCGACGTTATCTAGCATTATCTTAACGTAACCGTCGCTAATTGTTGCGCAAAAGTCAATTTTCTGTTCATCTTTCACTTTATTTGCTGGTTCTGTTCCATTTTTGTAGTAAAAGTACTCCTTGTTGCTCTGTTTTTCTTGACAATTTGCAGCGTATTCCATCTGATTTTCTTCCAACTGCTTTTTGTCCAATGCAATTCTAACAATTCCTTTTGGAATTTCAAAGTTGTTAGGTGTATTGTCGCCATATTTGATATCCAAGTAGCCTTTTAGCACCTTTGCTGGCTCGCCGCCACCCGTAAAATTGCACTTTTTTGTGTTTGTGAGCCAAATGCAATAGGTTTGCTCGGTAGTGTACCCGCAAATTACAGCATCAGTATTGCCGTTTTTGTCTCCAACCGTACCTGTTTTTACAGCAATATCAAACGAGCAATCCTTAAGTGCCTTTGCCGTTCCGCTTTTACCAACTTCTTGCAATGCATCTGTCATCAAAAATGCCGTTTCTTCAGTAAAAACTTGCTTTTGCATCTCTTTTCTTTGATATATCGTACCAAATTGGTTGTCAATACGGCTTATAAAAGCCAAATTCTGATATTTTCCACCGTTTGCAAGTGTTAAGTAAGCATTAGTAAGTTCAAAAGCATCAATTCCGCCGTTGATATTGCCTAGTGCTAGCGACAAATTTTGCTCGTCATCAATGTCTTTTACGCCCAACTTTTGCAAATATTTAGCAGAAACGTCTACTCCAACGCTGTTTGCCACCTTTACTGCAGGAACGTTCAAACTTTTTGCAATGCTGTTTTTAACAGTTGTCCAACCACAGTACTCATCGTTGAAATTCTTAGGAGAATACCCGCCAAAACTAGTTTTTTCATCCAAAACAGGCGACGATAGTGTAATTTTCTCTTCTTCCAACGCCGGTCCATATACGGCAAGTGGCTTAATTACAGATCCGGCCTGCCGTTTTTCCATCGCATTGCGTCCTTTTGTGCAAAAAGCAACCACGCCACAGCTATCATTGTCACAAATTGTCGCACAATAACTATTAGTTGTGTTGTTTTTAAGCGAATACTCCAAGCTTTGCTGACAAATTGGGTCGTAGTAGGTGTAAACAACCAAATTGCTATTCACAGCTTGCAATACACTCATGTCCAAAATATTGCAAATTTCTTGCAAAACTTGGTAGCTATACCCAGTTTCAATGCCAAAGTTTTGATTTTTTATCACCAAAATATCTTCATTTTTAGCATTTTCGTACTCACTTTTGTCAATATAGCCATTATCAAGCATTGTTTTCAGTACAACGTTGCGTCTGCTGACACATTTTTCCAAATTTGCCGAAGGATTGTAGTTGTTTGGAGCCTTCAAAATGCCCGCTAACACAGCGCTTTCGCCAAGTGTCAACTCGCTTGCGCTTTTATTAAAGTAAATGTTGCTTGCCGTCTCAATTCCGTAGGCATTTTTACCGAAATACACGGTGTTTAGATAGGTTTGCAGTATTTCGTCTTTGCTAAACCGTTGTTCAAGCTGTTTGGCCAACACGATTTCGTTCAATTTACGCCTAATAGTCTTTTTATTGTCCAAATGTGTGTTTTTGATTAGCTGTTGCGTAATGGTGGAAGCCCCTTCTTGCAGTGTTCCGGCCCTAATATTGTTGATAAATGCACCGAAAATTCGCCTAATATCAATACCGCTGTGTTTGTAAAATCGCTTGTCTTCAACGCTTACAAATGCGTCAATAGTGTACTGATTAATTTCCCCAATAGCAGTCTGCTTATATTTGTCTACGTACAAAGGCTCTTCAATTTTGTTTCCGTACACGTCTAGCAATGTGATGCTGTTTTTAACGTTGTTAAGTTTACCAAAATCCAGTGCTACAAATTGCTTGCTGTTGACAAAGATGCTCACCGTCGCAACGCCCAACAAGGCGCATAAAGTTACCACAACTGTCGCTATAATTGCCACTTTTTTAATAATTTTGTTATTCATAGTAATTTTATTATCTTTTATTAAAAGTTTTTTATTTGTTTTTATTGAAAAATTTGACAAAAAAAGTTATAATACAAAGATAGGAGTTTAATATGAGATACTATATCCACACCTACGGGTGTCAAATGAATATACACGAATCAGAAAAAGTGGCCGGCATCCTAGAATACCTTGGCTACATGCCTTGCGATGACGAAAAACATGCCGATTTAGTTGTCTTCAATACATGTTGTATCCGCGAAACAGCAGAGCAAAAAATTGTTGGGCACATTGGCAGACTCAAAAAGATTAAGCGTAGCAAAGGTGGCAATTTGATAGTAGTAGTTTTGGGCTGCATGACACAACAAAATGGCGTTGCTCAAACTTTGCGTCAAAAGTATCCGTTTGTAGACGTAATTTTGGGCACGTCCAACCTGCATTTGCTAGAAACAGCAGTCAAAACCGCTCAAAAAGGCAAGCGTTTCTGTGACGTATCCATGAGCGACTCTGTCCACGAAACCCTACCTGCAACACGCACAAGCTATCCAAACGCTTGGGTTAATATAATTTACGGTTGCAACAACTTTTGTACCTATTGCATAGTTCCCCACGTTCGCGGACGTGAGCGAAGTCGACAAATGAGTGACATCTTGGCTGAAGTGCAAGATCTTGTCAACCAAGGCTACAAAGAAATCACTTTGCTAGGTCAAAACGTCAACTCATACGGTAAAGATTTGTCCGATGGCTCATCATTTGCGCAACTTTTGGAAGAAATCGGCAAAATGCCTGGCAAATTCCGTTTACGCTTTATGACGTCCCACCCAAAAGATTTGACCGACGACGTTATTGATACAATTGCAAAGTATCCAAACCTTTGCAACTACGTGCATTTGCCAGTTCAAAGTGGTAGTACGGCAATTCTCAAAAAGATGAATCGTCATTACACACGTCAAGATTATCTGACACTTGTGGAAAAAATCAAGGCAAAGTTGCCTGACGTTGGTATCACTAGCGACATCATGATAGGTTTTCCCGGCGAAACAGATTCCGACTTTGCCGACACCTTGTCGCTTGTACAACAAGTAGGCTACTCATCAGCATTTTGCTTTGTTTATTCGCGTCGAAAGGGTACTCCAGCAGACACAATGGACGATCAAATTTCTGCAGAAATCAAAAAGCAACGTATCACAACGTTAATTGCTGAGCAAAACAAAATTACAAAACAAATAAGCAAATCTATGCAAGGCAAAACGTATGAAATACTTGTCGAAGACACCAACGACAAGTATCCAAATACCTACTGCGGACGCACCGAAAACGGCCGTTTGGTCAATTTTGAAAGCCAAACAGACCTAATTGGGCAGTTTGTACAGGTAAAAATTACAAAATCCCAGTCAGCAACCCTATGGGGAGAGCTTGTAAAATAGGAGAAAACAAAGTGGCATATTCACCAATGATGATGCAATATTTGCAAACAAAAGAGCAGTACAAAGACTGTATTTTGCTGTACCGACTAGGCGACTTTTACGAAATGTTTTTCGAAGATGCGCAAAAGGCTAGCGAAATACTAGATTTGGTATTGACGGGCCGTGATTGTGGCACGGGAGAGCGCGCACCAATGTGTGGCGTGCCTTTTCATGCTGTAGATAACTACGTGGCCAAGCTTATTGCCGCTGGTCAAAAAGTAGCTATTTGCGAGCAGCTAACTCCACCTGGACAAGGCAAAATAGTGCAACGCGACGTTGTCAAAATCATCACACCTGGCACAGTAATGGAAAGCAGTATTTTGGAAGAAAAATCCAACAACTTTATTGCTTGCGTTCAATTTGTGCAAGAAAAAATCGGCATTTCTTTCTGCGACCTATCCACAGGCGAGTTTTCCGCATATCAACTAGATGGTGCAGCAGCTATCAAGGATTTGCAAGAAGTTCTGGTTGCCTACAAGCCAACAGAAATCATTTGTAACGCTGACAGCAAATCTGTTGGTAACTCTTTAGATGCAGTAAAGGCTGGCTATGTGCCAAGTTTTACCGTATATGCTGATGGGGATTTTGACTTCAACAAGGCAAAAGAAGTACTAATGCGCCAATATAAAGTGGCAACTCTAGATGGCTTTGGTCTGTCTGGCAAAAAGCTAGCAGTAACAGTTTGTGGTGTACTTATTCAGTACCTAAATTACACTCAAAAACGCGATTTGCCACACTTGGAGTCCATCAAATACGTCGAAAAAACCGACTATATGTCCATCGACATAAAAACACGCAAAAATTTGGAGCTTACTGTATCGGCAAACGAAGGCAAACGTCGTGGTAGTTTGCTTTGGCTACTTGACAAAACAACAACCAGTCTTGGCGCTCGTATGCTAAACTCTTGGATAGACCGTCCACTGCAAAGTGCGAGTAAAATCAAACAACGTTTGGACGGCGTAGAAGAGCTTTACAAAAACTTTGTTGTGCGTGACGAAATCACGTCGATACTATCCTCTGTCAAGGATATCGAGCGTCTAGCGGGCAAAATTGCCTACAACAACCTTACACCAAAGGACTGTTTAACATTGCAAAAATCCTTGCAAAGTTTGCCACAACTAAAGCAAATTGCAACTAGACTTAAGTCTAAAATATTTGTCAACATTGCAAATGGAATTGCAGATTTATCCGATGTGGGGCATCTTTTGTTTACCGCAATTGACGAAAACTGCCCAATTACAACCAAAGATGGTGGCTATATTAAGTACGGCTATGATGCCGAACTTGACGAATTGATACTAATTTCGCAAAATGGCAAGCAAATGATCGCCGATCTAGAAGAATACGAGCGCCAACGTACAGGCATCCGTACTCTAAAACTTGGCTACAACCGAGTTTTTGGCTACTACTTTGAAGTATCCAATTCTTTCAAAGAGGCAGTACCTGCAGACTTTATTCGTAAGCAAACTCTTACAAACGGCGAGCGTTTTGTTAGCCCAAATCTAAAGGAACTGGAAGAAAAAATTCTTACAGCCGACGAACGCAAAATTAGGCTTGAAAAACAACTTTTTGAGCAACTTCGCAACACGTTGTTGCAATATATTCCATCTATGCAACGCACTGCACAGTCGGTTGCAGCGCTGGATTGTCTTTGCGCTTTGGCAAAGGTTGCCTTTGATAACGGTTACGTCAAGCCGGAAATTGTATCAAGCAACAATGCTTTGCAAATTTTGGACGGTCGTCACCCTGTTGTTGAAAGCTTTATCAAAAAAGATAATTTCATCACCAACGATACTTTGCTAGATTGCGACCAAAATCGCACGATGGTAATCACTGGTCCAAACATGGCTGGTAAAAGCACCTACATGAGACAAGTAGCCCTAATTACTCTTATGGCTCACATTGGCTCGTTTGTTCCTGCAAGCAAGGCTATTATTCCAATTACTGATAAAATTTTCACTCGTGTAGGCGCATCGGATGACCTTGCATTTAACCAAAGTACCTTTATGGTCGAAATGGTCGAAGTTGCCAACATTGTAAACAATGCTACACAAAACAGCCTAGTAATTTTGGACGAAATCGGTCGTGGCACGTCCACTTTTGACGGTCTGTCTATTGCATGGGCTGTTATGGAGTACGTTTCTCAAAACATCCGTGCAAAAACGTTGTTTGCAACTCACTATCACGAACTAACCGAGCTAGAAAATCGCATTGACGGTGTGAAGAACTACCGCATAACAGTAAAAGAATACAACGGCAGTGTAATTTTCTTGCACAAAATTGTCAGGGGTGGTGCAAACAAGAGCTTTGGTATCGAAGTAGCTGCTCTAGCAGGCGTTCCGCAAACAATTTGCAATCGTGCTAAAGAGATTGTAAAACTGCTAGAAAACAGCGACGTAACCTACCAAATCGACGCTGTTGAAACCACAACAAGCAAACAAAAGGTATCCGCTTTGGGTAACGAAGTTATATCAATGCTAAAGGACGTTGATATCAACCGTTGTTCACCTATCGAAGCGTTTGATATCTTATTAAACCTAATCAACAAGGTAAAGTAAAATGGGACAAATCAAACTACTAACAAGCGACGTTTACAACAAGATATCAGCAGGCGAAGTTGTCGAAAGACCTGCTTCTGTTGTTAAAGAGCTTGTCGAAAACAGTATCGATGCGGGAGCGTCAGCTGTTGAAATATCCATCAAGGGTGGTGGCATAGCATCAATCGAAATTGTAGATAACGGCAGTGGTATCGACGAAGAAGACGTATCCGTTGCCTTCCTAAAGCATGCAACAAGCAAACTTTCTACTGCTGACGATCTGGAAACTATCAAGTCTCTAGGCTTTAGAGGAGAAGCTCTTGCTAGTATTGCTTCTGTGTCAAAGATGCAACTAACTACAAAGACGCCTTTTGCCGAAACAGCAGTAAAGGTTGATGTTCTCGAAGGCGAAATTACCAACAAAACCTATTGCTCGGCAAACGTTGGTACTAAAATTGTTGTAAACGATTTGTTTTACAACACGCCAGCGCGTAAAAAGTTTTTGAAAACACCTGCACGCGAAGGTGGCGAAATCACACAATACGTTCAAAAACTAATTTTGACGTGCCCATTTTTAGAAATCAAGTACGTAGTTGACGGCAGAGTAGTGTTCAATTTTAAGGGAACAGGTCTAGAAGAAGCAATTTATGTTGTTTATGGCAAGGACTGCTTAAAAAATTGTATTCCTATCAACTCTAAGTATCAAGACGTAGTCGTAGAAGGCTACGTTGGTACGCCGGAATACACCAAGCCAAACAGTACCTATCAAGTATTATCTGTCAACGGTCGTGTTGTAAAGGATATTACAATTCAAACAGCAGTGAGACAAGCCTTTGCTCAATACTTGATGACACGCTCCTATCCGTTTTTTGTGTTGCACCTAACCGTTCCATTTGACGAAGTAGACGTCAACGTGCATCCAACCAAACAAGAAGTTCGTTTCGCTGATGTCAGAAAGGTATTTGTAGGAGTAAATTTGCCTATAAAACAAGAGTTGTCAAAGTTTGTGGAAAACCGTTCGCAACAAATTTTGACCTTTGACGAAGATTTCAAAGTGCTAGATACACCGCCAACTCAAACAAAAATGTCACATTTGCCTGATGTTTTTGATGAGTTTTTACATCAACAGTCCACGCAACCAATTAAAAAATTGGAGTTGGAAATGGATAGCATTGTTGCTAAAAACAAGCAACGCCATTTCGAAGAATATTGCGACAACCTTACAAAACTGCATGCGCAAACTGTTGCAGCAAGTAAACAACAACCAACCGAGCAACAACAACTGCAAACTACACAGGTAGAGCAGTCTATTCCGTTGCAACCAGCCATCAAGTATATGCAAGCCATTGCAGCACAGGAAAGCTTTTTGGACGAACAACCAAAGCCGGCCGACGAGTTTGACTTTTCAAACGTAAAAATACTTGGCGTACTGTTTGATACCTACATGTTGGTAGAAATCGGTGAAAAAGCCGTTTGTATCGACCAACATGCTGCTCACGAGCGCTTGTTGTTTGACAAATTTATGGCTAGTACAAACAAATTGTTTATGCAACCGCTATTGATACCATATGTTTTCACCGTCAAAGATGATGAAGCAGCATTTATCGAAGACAATTTGTCGCAAATTGCTGCAGCGGGCATCGTTATGCAACCATTTGGGCACAACACCTTTAGAGTTGCAGAAGTTGCGTCACTATTTTCTGGTATGAAAATGGATAAGTTTGTCAACTATGTTTTGGGCTATATGGATCAATATCAAGTAGATAGTAATAAGCTTACTGTGGACAAAATTGCTCAAAAGGCATGCAAAGCAGCGATAAAAGGTGGCGATAAGCTTGATAGCAAGCAACTTGAGTATCTAATCAAGGAAATTTACAAAAACAATGCGTTGCAATGTCCACACGGCAGACCAATTTACGTAGAGTTTAACAAAACCTATCTAGAAAAACTTTTCAAGAGGATAGTGTAATGAAAGCAATTCTAGGGATACTTGGTGCTACTGGCGTAGGAAAGACAGCCGTTTCGGTAGAAATTGCTCAAAAGTTGGGTTGCTCGTACGTTATTTCTGCCGATTCTATGCAAATATACAAAGGTATGGATGTCGGCACAGCCAAAATTACAGAAGAAGAAACAAAAGGTATCAAACACTATCTAATTGACGTGGTTGATCCCGACCAAAAGTTTTCAGCCTTTGATTTTAGCGAGCAAGCCAACCAAATAATTTTACAAAATGCAGACAAAACCAACATTATTGTTGGCGGAACAGGCCTGTACTTTGACAGTTTGTTGCATGGCTTGGATTTTGAAAGTAACGAGCAAACTGAGCAAATTCGCCAAGATATGCAACAATTATTGCAAAATAAAGGCGCAGAAGCTGTTTTGAGCGTGCTAAAACAACTTGACGAGCAAGTTTTCAATCAAATTGACAAAAGCAACCACAAGCGTGTAATTCGCGCTATTGAAATACTTTCTACAGGTGGCAAACTAAATGCTGAAAAACAGCCACGCAAAGATTTGTATCCACACGTGCTATTTGTTTTGTATCGCGACCGTGAGCAAACCTATCAAAAGATAAATGATAGGGTGGAGCAAATGGTTAGCAAAGGTTTGCTTGACGAAGTAAAGCACTTGTATCAAATCTATCCTAATCGTGACTTGCAAAGCTTTAAGGCTATTGGCTACAAGGAAGTGCTGGATCACTTGGACGGTTCAATTACCTTTGAACAAGCAGTAGAGCAAATCAAGGTCAATACACGTCACTATGCTAAGCGACAAAACACGTATTTTAAGCGTATGCAAAACACAATTTGGGTAAATGTTGACGACAAAACTGTTGATCAAGTTGCAAATTTAATTATTGAACAATACAACAATTTTTGCTCAAAAACTAGCCAAATTGACTAAATTTTATCGAATTATCATTAAAATCAACTAATTTATACAATACTATTACAGGCATAATATATGGAAAAGACAAAAAAGATAAATCAAATCATAAACGAAAGCTTGGCAGAGTGTCAAACGCAATTTAACAAAATAGGCAGCATTGCTTTGCACAATCAACGCAAGGTGTTAGGTGCATTTCAAAACAACAACGTAGCACTTCGTCACTTCAACGGAACAACAGGTTACGGTTACGACGACGTCGGCAGAAATACTCTCAATCGTATTTTTGCAGACGTATTCCACACCGAAGATGCATTGGTTTCCCCAAGCATTTTGTCCGGCACGCACGCATTGACTCTTGCATTGTTTGGCATTTTGCGTCCAGGCGATACAATTTTGTCGCTATCTGGTCAACCATACGACACTTTGTCCGATGTTATCAACGGTAAAGGCAACGGCAGTTTGGCGGATTTTGGCATCAAGTTTTCTGCAGTAGATTTACTAGAAGATGGCTCGTTTGACTTTGCTGAAATCGAAAAACAAATCAAATTGCAAAGTCCAAAGGTGTTATATTTGCAAAAATCACGCGGTTATTCTTGGCGCTCGGCATTTTCAGTAGCACAACTTGGCGAAGTTATCGCATTTTGCCGTCAATTTACAAATTGCTGTGTAATGGTTGATAACTGTTACGGCGAATTTGTCGAAACTGTTGAGCCAACCGACGTCGGTGCAGATCTTTGCATGGGATCACTTATCAAAAACCTCGGTGGTGGAATTGCCCAAACAGGTGGTTACATTGTTGGTAAGAAAAAGTACGTCGAGCTAGTCGCTTTCCGTCACACTTGTCCATCTATTGGTGCAGAAATCGGCTCTTACGAAGCAGGTTACCGCAATTTTTATCAAGGTTTGTTCCTTGCTCCACACGTTGTAGCTCAAGCACTCAAAACAGCAACGTTGTTCTGCTGTGCGCTAAACAAACTTGGATACGAAGTAAAACCTTTGCCAACCGAAGATTTTTACGACATTGTTTGCTCGGCAAAGTTCAATGATGCCGACAAACTAATCAAGTTTTGTCAGTCTATCCAATATTGCTCACCTGTTGATAGTTACGTTACTCCAGAGCCATGGGATATGCCGGGCTACACCAACCAAGTAATCATGTCTGCAGGTTGCTTTGTGCAAGGTGCATCCATCGAGTTGAGCTGCGACGCTCCAATCAAACCACCATATATTGGCTATTTGCAAGGCGGTTTGACGTTAGAGCACGGCATTTTGGCACTAGAAAGTGTGCTTTTCCGTCTTTTGTAACAAGTATTTAAGTATTATATTTATATTTAGCAACAAAAAAAGACCGTTAACGTGTATGTT
>JAZQUN010000125.1:0-18502 GCA_045631385.1 Clostridia bacterium | reverse complement strand
ATGGCTACGATCCGACTTCTTGTTGAGTGGCTTCGATTACACCTGTGTGTCCTACCATATCACAGTTTGCAAAGTTGACTACGACAAAGTCGTACTTGCCCTTTTGCAATACCGATTTTAGTCGGCTGCACACTTCGGTGGCACTCATTTGTGGTTGAAGATCGTAGGTTGCTACCTTTGGACTAGCAATGATTTCGCGCACTTCATTGGCGTTTGGTGCTTCGACACCACCATTGAAGAAAAACGTTACGTGGGCGTACTTTTCCGTTTCGGCAATTCTAAATTGAGTTTTGCCCACGCTGGATAGGTACTCGCCCAAAGTGTTGGTAAGTTTTTCTGGCTTGAAGGCTACTTCGACACCCTTGAAAGTTTCGTCGTACTGCTTCATGCATACAAAAAATACGTTGCGCTTCTTGCCGTGCAAGTCAAAACCGTTGAATTCTTCTTGAGTAAATGCACTGGTAAGCTCTCTCGCGCGGTCTGGACGGAAGTTGAAGAAAATGATAGCGTCGCCGTTTTGTACGGTGGCAACACTTTGTCCATTGCTTACTACCGTTGCTGGCAAAATAAACTCGTCCGTTGTGCCTGCTGCGTAGTTTTGCTTGACGTATGCAACGGCATCTTGGGTTTGCTCGCCTTGACCAAGTGCAATGACGTCGTACGCCTTTTCGACACGATCCCAACGCTTGTCACGATCCATTGCGTAGTATCTGCCCGATACCGATGCAATTGCGCCAAAGCTTTGTTCGTCCATATACGCTTGTAGGGCAGTTAGGTAGTTTACTGCGCTTGTAGGGGATACGTCTCTGCCATCCAAAAAGCAATGCACGTAGGCTTGTGGTAAACCTTGTTGCTTTGCTAGTTGAAGCAATGCGTACAAGTGCTCGGTGTGACTGTGAACACCGCCATCACTTAACAGCCCAAACAAATGCAAGTTGCCGTTGGTCTTTTTGACGTGGTTACATGCATCAATAAAGTGTTGGTTTGCAAAAAAATCGCCATCAACAATAGACTTGCTGATACGTGTAAGGTCTTGATAGACAACGCGACCTGCACCAAGGTTTAGGTGTCCCACTTCGCTGTTGCCCATTTGACCATCTGGCAAGCCTACGGCAAGTCCACTAGCATTTAGCGTAGTGGACGGATAGTTTTTGCATAGGTATTTTACGTAAGGTGACGTTGCGCTGTCAATAGCGTTGCCCTTGCGTTTTTTGGATAGGCCGTAGCCATCCATGATTATTAGTACAGTTGGTTTCATTGTTTGATTTACTTAATTGCGTTTGCGATTGTTGCAAATTTTTCTGCAACAAGGCTTGCGCCACCCACTAGACCACCGTCAATGTGTGGCATGGAAAGAAGTTCGTATGCATTTTTTTCGTTCATGCTGCCGCCATATTGTATGCAAAGATTGTTTGCAACGTCACTACCGTACAAACCTTCAAATACGCCACGACAAAATGCGATAGCATCATTGGCTTGCTCGTTGGTTGCTGTAACGCCTGTGCCGATAGCCCAGACAGGTTCGTAAGCTACGATTACGGCAGCCATTTGTTCGGCAGTAATATCAGCAAAGCCTTCGGTGATTTGGGCAGTCAAAACTTGCTCCATTGTGCCACCATTGCGTTCGTCCAAAGTTTCGCCGATGCAAACGATAGGTTTCAAACCAGCGTTTAGAGCTGCCTTTGTGCGTGCAAGTACCGTTTGGTTGGTTTCACCAAAATAGGTACGGCGTTCGCTGTGTCCGATAATTACGTACTCTACGCCCATTTCCTTGAGCATTGATGGGGCAATTTCGCCAGTGAACGCGCCTTTTTCTGCCCAGTGGCAGTTTTGTGCGCCAATGTGTACGTTGGTACCCTTTGTTGCTTGCAATGCTACCATCAAGTTGGTGTATGGTACGCAAATGATAACTGTTGAAGTTGCATCCTTTACAAGTGGGATTAGTTGGTTGAGTGTGTTTACTGTATCTGTTTGAAGATTGTTCATCTTCCAGTTGCCTGCAATAATTTTAGTTTTCATAAGCTTTCTCCCATGTGGATTATTTATCTGTCAAACAAGCAATGCCTGGTAGCACTTTGCCTTCGAATAGCTCTAGTGATGCGCCGCCACCTGTGGATACGTGGCTCATCTTGTCTGCATATCCTAGTTGTGCTACTGCTGCTGCGCTGTCGCCACCACCGATGATTGTGATGCAATCAGTTGTGTTTGCCATTGCTTGAGCTACCGCATTTGTGCCTGCTGCCAAAGTTGGATTTTCAAATACACCCATTGGTCCGTTCCAAACGACGGTCTTTGCACTTGCAATTACTTGAGCGTACAACTCACGTGTCTTTGGACCGATATCTGCTGCTTCGCGATCGGCTGGGATGCCGTTTGCATCAACCACTACAGTTTCTACTGGTGCATCAATAGGATTTGGGAAGTTGTCAATTGTTACACAGTCTACTGGCAAGTAGATGTTTTTGCCCATTTCCTTTGCCTTTGCTAGCATATCTTTGCAGTAGTCGATTTTTTCTTCGTCAAGCAATGATTTGCCTACTTCATAGCCTTGAGCCTTCAAGAACGTGTAAGCCATACCACCACCGATGATTAGGCTGTCGCACTTGGTCAACAAGTTGTTGATTACGTTTAGCTTATCTGCAACCTTTGCACCACCCAAAATTGCAACGAATGGACGAACTGGATTTTCGAGTGCGTTTGCCATAACGGATAGTTCCTTTTCGATCAAGAATCCACAAACCGCCGTATCTACCAAGCCGTACTCTACGATGGCTGCTGTTGTAGCGTGTGAACGGTGTGCTGTGCCAAATGCATCGTTGACGTAGATATCACAGAAGTTTGCAAGTTTTTGGCAAAACTCTTGGCAACGACCTTCTTCGCCTTTGTGGAAACGAGTGTTTTCCAAAAGTACGCAATGTCCTTCTTGCAAGTTTGCAACTTTGTTGCAAGCGTCTTCGCCTACTACGTCGGTAGCAAAAGTCACCTTGCCATCTAGTAATTGATTTAGTCTATCTGCTACTGGGCGTAGGCTAAACTTTTTGACGTCTTTGCTTGCCTTTGCATAGTAATCTGCTGTTGCTTGTGCTTGTTCGCTTTCTGGCAAAGCAGCAATTGCTTTGAGTTCCTTTTTGTTTAGTTTGAAATCTTTACTAAATACGTTGTGAGGTTTGCCCAAATGTGAACACAAAATTACTTTTGCGCCTTGCTCCATAAGATATTTGATGGTTGGCAATGCGCCGATGATACGGTTTTCGTCGGTGATAACACCGTCTTTCATAGGAACGTTGAAGTCTACGCGCACCAAACACTTTTTGCCTGCTACGTTTACATCTTTGACACTCATTTTGTTCATAATCTAGTCTCCTTTTTTGAGTTGTGGTTAGTTGGGCATGGCATAAAACAAATTTATTTTGCCACCCATTGATATATTTATATTTTAATATCTATGAGTGGCAATTGTCAAGCAAATGCAAAACGCATATTTTTATACCATATTAAAATTAACTTATGTAAGTTAGAACTTTGTTAGGTGTCCAGTTGGGTTTAGTTGAGAAAATCCGTGTTGACGCATTGCTTCGTACACTGCTAGCGCAACGGTATTGGACAAATTGAGCGAACGGGTGTCCCCCTTCATTGGAACACGCAAAGTTTGGCTGTAGTTGTCGTGTAAAAGTTGCTCGTCTAGTCCCTTTGTTTCCTTGCCGAATACCAAAAAGCAGTCTTCTTCGAACTGGGCGTCGGCATATACGCGTTGTCCCTTGGTAGAAAAGAAATAGAACGCCTTGTCGGAAAACTTTTGGCGAAGCTCGTCAAAACTGTCGTAATAGTGAATTTCGGCATCGTACCAGTAATCTAGACCAGCACGCTTGAGCATCTTGTCATCGGTGGAAAAGCCTAGTGGACGAATTAGGTGCAACACGCTACCTGTTGCTACGCAAGTACGAACGATGTTGCCTGTGTTGGATGGAATTTCTGGCTCGACAAGTACGATGTTTATCATAGTGTTTCTCCCTGATTTTGCAAAAAGTTGGTGATTAGTTGGAGTTGCTCGTCTACGCTGTGCGCTGTGTGTACGGCAACAATAGTTTGCTTTGCTCCGCGGATGCCTTTGAGATAGAACGCCGCGTGCTTTTTGAATTCGTTGCACACTACCCTTTCCGGCTTGTGTGCTAGCATAAGTTGGATGTGATTTGTAATTAGTGCAAGTAAATCTACATATGTTTGCTCGCCCTTGATTTGCGAAAATATTTGTGGATTCCCTAGTGCATTGCGGCCTACTGCAACGGCATACGCCCCCATATCAATTAGGCGCTGATATTGCTGGCTTGTTGCCACGTCACCGTTTGCCACAACTGGTACGCTGCTAGCCTTTACAATGGCTGGCAGGGTGGCAAAATCGGCTTGTCCGCTGTACATTTGCTTGCGAGTGCGAAAGTGGACTGTAAGCAAATCTGCGCCGCTGTCACAGCACATCTTGGCAAAGTTGACAACGTTGCTATCGTCGTTGACGCCAAGACGGAATTTGACGCATACAGGCTTGTTGGTAGCCTTTTTTACAGAAGAAATTATTTGACCTGCTAACGTTGGATTTTCGAGCAGAGCACTGCCTTCGCCGTTTCCAACTATCTTTTTGACAGGGCAACCCATGTTGATATCTACTGCGGCAAAGTCTTGCATGCAATCTAACTGAACGCTTTGTGCCATAACGGATGGGTCGTGACCGAAAATTTGCACGGCACAAGGATTTTCGCCTTGGTGACGATACAATAGCGACTGCGTTACGGCGTTGTTCATGACTAGCGCCATACTGCTGACCATTTCCGTCACGCAAAAATCTGCTCCGCCTTGCTGACACAAAAGTCTGAAAGTAGCATCGGTATAGCCCGCCATTGGTGCAAGGATTACCGAGCCTTGACGGAACAAATTAGTTGTTTTCATCTTGCTTTACCCTTTCCCAAAGTTGATCAAACTCTTGGCTTGATAGCTGCTTTAGCTGTTTGCCTTGTTGGGCCAAAAGTGTTTCGCACGCCTTTACACGACGCACAAACTTTTGGCAGGATTGTAGCAACGCCGTTTCGCAATCCACGTCGCACATACGCAACAAATTGACTGCTGCAAACAACAAGTCGCCGCCTTCCATTTCCTTTTGGTCTGCAGGTGCGTTTTCGAACTCACTAATTTCTTCCAACAACTTTTGCTTTGCTTGTTGGTAGTTTTCAAAATCATATCCGTACTTGGATGCACGGCTTTGGCTTTTTTGCGTTTTTAGTAGTGATGGCAAACTTGCTGGTACGTCGTCTAGTTTGGCGGTGAGCGTTTGTGTTTTGTGCTCTTGCGCTTTGACTGAATCCCAGCTGTTTAGCGCTGTTTCTACATCGTTGGCAACAACGTCACCAAATACGTGTGGGTGGCGAGAAATCAACTTGTTGCACACATACGAATACACTTCCGTTGCGGTAAACTCGCCGTCATCCATTGCCATATCCAAGTGGAAAGCCACCTGCATCAATACGTCGCCAAGCTCTTCGATGACGTTTTCGATGTCCCAGTTGTCTAGAGCGTTGACAAGTTCGTAGGCTTCTTCTACTACGTTGCGCTTGATGGTTTGGTGGGTTTGTGCCTTGTCCCACTCGCAACCGTTACGGCCACGCAAAACGGTTAGTACTTGTAGCAAGTCGTCGTAATGATGCACTTTGCATTGTGTTAGTGGGCGTTTGGACACAAATAGTGACGTTTGGTAATCGTAGCTTTGGCGGTCGACATCTTCTACCGTGATGGTTTGACTTCCGTCTTGGTTGAAAAACAACACTTGTGTGTCGTAATCAAATATATCTAGCAACTTTAGTTTGACTTCGCCGGCAATAAAGCCGTCGTCTATGTTTTTGATTAGCACGTCACTGTTATCTGGGTACTTTTGCGCAATGAAAGACTGTGCGGTGTACACCTTGTAGCCATCGCAATATACCTTGTTTAGACTGCCCAAAACAGATACGCCACTTACCAATTGGAAAGGCACGTTGGCTTGATATAGGTACTCGACGGTGCTATCGTCGTGGCCATCACCGTACACGCAAAAAGCCACGTCGCCTTGTTGTGAACACTGTGTTAGCCTGTCTGCAATTTGTTGGTTAAGCTCATCAAAATCGTCGGTGGCTTGATACAAATCATCGCAAGAAATATAATCGACGTTTAGGCTGTTTAGTGTTGTGGCTACGTGGGTTTTGTTGGATTTGGCAACTACGACATCGGCATTGTTGATGGCTGTAAGACCGTCCAACGTCAAGTCACCCATTTTTGTTCCCATTGCTACTATGGTAATCATTTGTAAAACTCCTTTTTGCTATCTGTTTAACGGCAATGCTTTGAGCTCCGTTGGGTTGAATACTTTTATTGACAGAGTTGCTAGCAAATATACTGCACCAGCAACCAATATCGTGACTATTGTGCCCAAAGTTGTACAAACAAAATCTTTGGCAAAACTGGTTAGCAACGTAATTGCTAATACCATCACCATACTGCTTGCAAGTGGCTTGAGCAGGCTGGCATTGACGTCAATGGTAAGCTTCAACCTTTTTGTTAGATATATTATAACACATATTGTAGCAAAAAGATAGCACAAAGTTTCGGAAATTGCCGATCCAAATATATTTACTTTGGCATTTGGTAACAAAACTAGGTTTGTAACCGCCTTGACCACTACCGAAAACGCCAAAATGGTTACTGTTACGTACGGCTTGTTGAGTGCTTGCAAGATAGATACGCAAGTTTGCATCAAAGATAAAAATACTACCGATATGCCCGACAGGCTCAACAGCATGGCTGCTACGTGGATTTCATCAGCAGAAAGCGAGCCGTACAGCAATGACAAAATGGGTTGCGACAGGGTGATAAGTCCCAATGCTGACGGCAAGGCTATCACAAGTGTTAGTTTGAGTGCAGAGTTGAATGAGCTGTGCAACTTTTCGTGGTTGCCATCGACAAAGGTTTGGGTAAGGCTGGGCAAAGCGGATATTGCAACACCTGACGACAACGCAATGGGTAACCCCAGCATTGAGTTGACGGGCCCTGTCCAAAGACCGTAAAGGCTGGTGGCGTTGGTTGATTTGAGCAGGTTTACAACCATTACGCTATCTACTACTTGTGACGTTTGCATGACAAATGCCCCTAGGGCTACAGGGAAAGACAAAGTGAAAATTTGCTTGCCTAACTGCTTGACATCTTGTCGTAAAAGCTTGGCTTTGAGTGGGTGTTTGCGCTTGTATGCCAAGTAGGAGACCGACATTATCGCAAAGGAGCAAAACTCGCTTACAGTAATGGCAAGTGTTGCGCCGTACACTGCCTTTAACACGTCGGGCATAAAGTATCGGGCAACTGTTAGCCCTACGGTTAGCTTTACAATCTGCTCGATTACAGTCGTTACACTGCTTGGCAGCATGTTCATTTGACCTTGAAAGTAGTTTTTCAAGGCGTTGGTTGTTGGGACAAATATCAAGGCTGGTGCGACAATGACAAAAGCTAGCGTGGTATCGGCATTGCCTTGTGCCTTGGCGATTACTCCACTTAAACTAGCCAGCACAACCGCACCCAATACGCCTGTTGCAAGCAACACCAAAAAGCACAAACGGAATGCCTTTTGTGCCTGGATTGGTTGATTGAGCTGAAGCTTTTCGGCGATAGTTTTGGACAACGCAACGGGGATTCCGGCTTGCGACACCGTCAAAAACAAAATGTAAGGAGGAAACACCAGTTGATACAATCCCATGCCGTAACTGCCCAAAATGTTGGTTAGCGGTATGCGGTACAATGCGCCGAGTATCTTGGCGAGCAAACCACCTACACTCAAAAGCAATGCTCCTGTGATAAAGTTTTTTTGCGTAATTTTATGCTTTTTCATACATTTATAGTATGAATTAAACGGTGCAAAATATTTGTGTTTGTATCAATTAGTAAAATAAAAAAGCCAACCTTACGGTTGACTTTGCTAAATTAGTCTTTTGGTTGCGCTTTGCGTTGACGCTTTTGTTGGCGACGTTGGACACGCTTTTGCTTGCGTGTTAGTGGCGGAGCAACGTAGCCTTTGGCTTTGGTGACGTCGTAGGAACCTAGCAATACGCTTGGATCATTGAACAAGTTTTGGATTACTCGCATAGAGTTGACGTAATACATGCCGTCGCACACACGGTCGTCCATTGTGATGCCTAGCTCCATTACGCGTGCTGTAGTTAGTTTGCCACACTCTACTACTGGCTCGACCCTTTCCTTGCCAACTGCCAAAAACAACCCTGTTGTGCCGAAGTCGTAACAATGGTGGTTGATGGCTGGACCTTTGATAGAACGTAAAAAGGTGACGAAGGCGCTATTGTGGAACGGGGATAGCTCGACCAAATCCTTTGACAGCAAGTTGTGATTGTCCATCCAGTTGAAAAAGTTTACTGCAAGGCGCATAAACCAATGAGGTGATGCAGACAGTACCTTGGTGAACTTATCCGTTTCGCTATCCTGCTGTGACGTGCATTTTGCAACCTCGTCTTGTACCTTTTGGCGAATTTCTTGGATGGTTTCGCTGCCGCTAAAGTGCACCTTGACGGTGGTTTCGTCGCCCTCGTCCGTCAATGCTTTTTTGACAACAAAGGCAATGGCAATGTCGTTGTGCTGGTAAATTCGTCTGTTTTTTACAAAGCGATTTAGATGTGGACGCATTGCCAAAGTGCGTACAAGCCCAGCCAAAATTACGTCGACAAAGGTGTAGTTGTTTCCTAGTTTGCTTTGGCTTGAAATAAACTCGTCGATGGCATCACAGCGTATTTGCAGCGTGGCAAAGTTTTGCGCGTCGTATCGGTGCGGCATGATGTGTCCCATAAGTTTGAGGTAGGGATTAGCGTCTTTGACGTAGTAGCCGTCTGTTCGAAATTTTTTCATAATGCACTCTCCTTTTATATTATTATATCAATTTGTCAAAAAAAATTCAATAGAATATTTAACTTTTGTTTACTATTTTTTTAAGCAATAAAAAATACGGCTTGAAAACTCAAGCCGTATCGTGATGCCGACACTGTTGTTATTGGTGATAATTTAGCAGTTTGTCTTTTGTTGGTCGGCTGCTAGTATTGTGTGCAAAGTTTAGAAATTTATTCAATAACCGTAACGCTTTTTGTTGCAGACAATAAACACCACTGCTGTGATGCAGGCTAACAGCTCTGCCACAATGATGGATAGCCATATGCCATCTAATTGCCACAGCAATGGCAAAACCAATACTGCTACAACCTGATACAACGCCGTGCGTGAAAAGGAAATGATTGCAGATACCAAACCGTTGTTGAGTGCAGTAAAAAACGCCGATGCAAAGATAGACACTCCTGCAAATACAAAGGAAAAAGAAAAAATAGCGAAGGCGCGCAAGGTCATGTTGAGCAAATCTTGGTCGTAACTTACAAACACTTTGGAAAGTGGTAATGCAAGTAGCTCGGACAAAACAAACATTGCTACCGACGATATTACTATCAAAAACAGACTTTTTTTGCAAAGGTTTTTGAGCTCGGCTTTGTTTTTAGCACCAAAGTGATAGCCTACTACTGGGGCTATGCCTACCGAATACCCAACGAAAATTGCCATAAATATCATACTGACGTACATCAATACACCGTAAGCAACG
Organism: Clostridia bacterium; assembly: GCA_045631385.1. GTDB lineage: Bacteria > Bacillota > Clostridia > Christensenellales > CAG-314 > RGIG5495. The sequence continues at coordinate 8,847 of JAZQUN010000125.1, read as the reverse complement.
ACACCGTCTTCGCCTGCATATTTTAGAAGTTGAACGTTGTACAAAATGGCAACTACCGACATTGATATGTTGGACAAAAACTCCGACGAACCATTGGAGCAAGCCTTAAGCAAACTTTTGCCATCCCAAGTAGCTTTGCCAAGTCGCAATAGGCTGGGGTTGGGACGGATAAAATATATAAAGGATATTGCGGCGCCTACATATTGACTGATTGCTGTTGCTATTGCTGCGCCCTGTAATCCCCATTTGAAAACTACTACTAACAGCGAGTCTAGGATAATGTTTGTAACGCCTGCAATTACCGTAACCAAAAAGCCAAGCATTGGTTTTTCGGCTGTGATGAAAAAGCTTTGGAACTCGAACTGCAAAAGTTGCGCTGGGGTGGCTAGGAGCAAAATCCTGCCGTACTGTACGCACAGTTGAACCATTTCGCCTTCCGCACCCAAAAGGCGTGCAATAGGCTCGAGAAAAGCAAATGCTAATCCACCCAGCACAACGCTTATGCCTGCGGTAAAGTAGACGAAAAGGGAAAATAGACGGTTTGCCTTTTGCCTGTCGCCTTCGCCAAGTGTCTTGGCAATTAGGGCACTACCGCCTGCTCCTACCATAAAGCCTACAGCCCAAATAACCATTATTGCTGGATAAATCAAATTGAGCGCGGCAAAAGGTGCTTTACCTGCAAAATTGGACACGAAAAAGCCATCCACTATGCAATAGACGGATGTGAAAATCATCATTGCTATGGAAGGCAACGTGAACAAAAATAGTTTTTTGTAGGTAAAGTGGTCGGATAGCTTAATCATAGTTGTTATAAAACAAAAACCCACTGTTTCCGCTGTGCGAATCTAGTGGGTGTTTGTGTTTAGTTAGTGTTGTTTGACAAACAATTATTCAGCGTCTGGATCTACCATTGCTGCTTCGAAGTCGTAATCCATATCCAAGATCTTCAAAAGTTGTTTGAAGTTGCTTGTTGTTTGGATCTTTCTGTCTTCTGCATACTTGTAAACTTTGTTTAGTTCCTTTGTGTCGTTTGTTTGCAAGAAGGATAGCTTATCTGTGTATGCTTGCTTCATTACTTGGTACTCGATGCTGGATGTATCGTATACTTTGCTTGCATCAAAGCTTGCTGCTTCTACGTTGCCAGAGTACATTACGATGTGAACACCGTATTCGCTTACGCATACTGCATAGCTGCCTTCGCCTGCTTCGTACGCTTCGTTTGCTGCGTCAACAAACTCTTGTACCCAGCTGTGTGTGAAGGAAGATGGTGTGTAACCAACGCGAACTACGTAGTCGTATACGTTAGCGTGAGATGCTGTATCTGTGTTGTATTGAGCCATCAAGTCCATGAACTCTTGGTTTGTAACTGTGCCGCCTTGTGGTAGTGCTTGTGCTAGAGAACCTGCAAGTTTAAGCTCGCCGTTTTCGTATGCAAACAAACCTTCTACTTCTGCTTCGTCATTGTTGAAATCAGTTGCTACGATGCTTGCTGCAAGTTGTTCGCGGAAAGCAACGTATGCGTCAGAAGTTGTATCACCACAAATTGCTGCGTAGTTAGCCAAAATTTGAGATTGCTCTTCGCTGAATGGGATTAGCAAGTTTTTAACGAAAATGTAGCTGCTAGCATATTGTGCTGGAACGTTGTAGATTACGCTTGTGTTTGTAAGAGCGGAAATGAAGGACTCAAATGAAGCTGGGTTTAGAGCGTATGCTGTTGCATCTGCTGCTGCGTTGCTTTCAAATGTGTTTTTGATTTCGTCTGCAAAAGTTGGATCTGTTTCGATTGTAGAAGAAATCTTTAGGTCGTACTTCATAGCAATTACAGAGTCAATGTAGCTTTCTACTTGGTATACAAACAATTCTTCTACTGTGAAGCCATAGTTAGCATCAACAGACTTTTTGTATTGACGTAGAGCGCGTTCTTGATAACCTACAAGTTGCTCTTCTGTGATAGATGGGATTTCGTCGTCTTCTTCACCGTGATCTTCAACGTACTCTGCTAGACGTTCGTTGATGTCTTCTACACGTGCTTGAGCAGAACCAACTTCCAATTGGTAGTCTTCTACTGTTGCTTCCAACATTGTTTCTAGTGGGAACTTTTCGAAATACTCGTCAGCTTCCTTATCTTGCAAGTTGGATAGGAAAACGTGTTCAGCATAAGTGCTAGCCAACATTTCTTCGTACTCTACGAAATCACGGCTTGTATCTTCGTGAGATTCGTGGATGTCGCCTACTTCGATGTTGATGAAGTTTTCTACATAAGTATCAAGACCAGCAAACAAGCTGTATTTTACGCTCTTAACCAAGATTTCTACTTCTTGTTGAGAAAGGTACTCTGCTTCTTGATATACGCCAACGTAAGAGTTTTCTGCAGCTGTGTATGTTACTACGTCTGTCGCTGTTTTGTAAGCATCAACCTTCATGTAGGTAGAGTAGATTGCGTCCAACGTCATATCCAAGATATCTTCGTAGGTGTAGTAACCGTATTCGATATATTGGTAGTAGTTGCTGTAGTATGTGTTGAACAAATCTACTACTCTGCCAAGAGTAATTTCTTCGTTGCCTACGTTAAGAATTGGCAACGCACGATACTTTGCAGTATTTTTTCCAAACAAAGCGCAACCTGTAAGCATAGTTACAAGCATAACTGCGACAATTGCTAGGGCAAGGATTTTTGTGAATTTTTTCATTTATAAACACTCCTAAAAGTGTACGAATCTTCTCTCAAAACATAGTTTTGGGGATAGTCGTACTTATACCATTAAATTATACAAAATTTGTAGCATTTTTGCAACCGTTTTGAGCCATTATTTTACGATTTTACCTGCAATGTTTGCAAAAACTTTTCTACAGATTGGAATAAACGCTGCTTTTGCATAAATTCTGCCGATGAAAAGTGTACGGCATAGCCGTCTTTGGCAAACGTTACGCGATTGCCCTGCTCGGCTACGGCATCAAAAACTTGCTTTTGCATCATTTGTTCTTTGCCGATAAACTCTAGCGTAGCCGTTGTGTTTTTGATAGTGACGCTTTTGATGCCTGCTTGCAATGCCAACACCTTGAGCTTTGCCACTACGAACAAGTTTACAACTTGTTTTGGCATAGAGCCGTATACGGCAACGATTTTGTCACGAAGGGCGACAATCTCTGCCAATGTTTGACAAGCTGCAAGTTGTTGATAAAAATCCATACGCTCGGTAGAAGATACAACGTAATCTTCGGGAGCATAGGCATCCAACGCAATTTCCATTTGCACGTTTTGTTGCTCGACAACCGTTTCGCCACGAAGTTCGGCAACGGCTTCCTTTAGAAGTCTTGCATACATATCGTAACCAACTTTTACCATATGGCCGTGCTGTTCACTACCCAAAATGTTGCCTGCGCCACGGATTTCTAGGTCTTTCATGGCAATTTTGAAGCCACTACCCAAGTCGCTGTACTCGGTGATGGACGACAAGCGTTTGTAGGCTACGTCGGACAACACCTTGCCTTCTTGGTAGGTAAAATAAGCATACGCTAGGCGGTTTCCACGACCTACGCGGCCACGAAGTTGATACAATTGCGACAAACCCAGGCAATCGGCATCGCAAACGATGATGGTATTTGCGTTGGGGATATCGATACCGTTTTCGATGATGGTTGTGCAAATTAGCACGTCGGCTTGACCTTGTTGGAAGCGGTAGACGTTGTCTTCCAGCATGCTTTCTTTCATTTGACCGTGGGCAACGATTAGCTTGCAGTCAGGAACAATATCTTGAACGTGGCTAGCAAAAGCATCGATACCTTCGACGTGGTTGTACAACAAAAATACCTGTCCACCACGCCCTACTTCACGGCTGATTACGTCTTTTAACAAAGCCTGGCTTTGCTCTACTACAAAGGTTGCGACCGGCTGACGCGCCACTGGTGGCGTTGTAATGGTAGATATGTCGCGTATGCCCGACAACGCCATGTGCAAGGTGCGTGGGATAGGCGTAGCAGATAGAGTCAAGACGTCCACTTTGCGTTTGATGTCTTTGATGTGCTCCTTGTGTTCTACGCCAAAGCGTTGCTCTTCGTCCAACACAAGCAGTCCTAGGCGGTCAAAATTGACATCCTTGCCTAGCAAACGGTGTGTGCCGATGACGATATCTATTTTGCCTTCTTTTATTTGCTGAATTATCTCTTTTTGCGCCTTGTCGTTTCTAAAGCGGTTTAGGCAAGCAACGCGAATGTCAAACTCTTGCATGCGGTTGACAAAGGTTTTATAGTGCTGCTCTGCCAAAATTGTGGTTGGAACAAGCACTGCTACTTGATAGCCACATGCCACCACGTTGAAGGCGGCACGCATAGCAACTTCGGTCTTTCCAAAGCCTACGTCCCCCACCAAAATGCGATCCATTATGCGATTTGACTGTAAATCTTCGTTGATTTCTTGGATGGACTTGAGTTGGTCGGCTGTTTCTTGATATGGAAATGCTTGGGCAAATTGCTCGGCGAGCCATGTGTCAACCTGGTAGGTGTAGCCACGTGGTTTTTCGCGCTCTGCGTACAGCTTGAGCAGGTTGATAGACATTTGCTTGATGCCAGACTTGACCTTGCTTTTGACCTTGGCAAAGTCTTCGCCACCAAGACGGGACAAGCTGGGCTTTTCACCACCACTGTAGCGTGAAAGCATGTTGGCGTTGTCTACCGGAACGTAAAGTTTGCCACCCTTTTTGTACAATACGACAATGTAATCTTTTGCACCGGCACCATTGTCGATTTTTTCGATGCCTTCGCAAAGACCGATGCCGTGGAAGTCATGAACGACGTAGTCGCCCTTTTCTACCGACAAAAATACTTGCTTTTTACTTTTGCCAAGTTTGGCGTCGGTCATACTTCGGCCGATGTCTCGTGTGCCTAGCACTACGAGTTTGTTGGTGTGGGAAATAAAACCTCTTTCAACAGCATATGGCAAGACAAAGCCTTGCGCTGAACCCTTGATAAACTTTTCGCCTGCGACAAAGTGGATTTGATTATCCGCTAGCTGCTGTGTGATTTGTTCCAAACCGGTTTGGTTGCCGGCTAGCACCACTATTTCGTAACCGTTTAGTTGCCAGTTTTTGACGTTTTTGATAAAGTCGGCGTTGATTTGGTTGAAGGTTGGTGCTGCACTTGTTGTAAAGTTGTGCGTTACTTGTGGTCTGAAAAACGTGCCGGCGTAAATGATGGTTTGCAGTGCAAGTTGATGGAATTGCTTAAAGTTGTCGTATACGGAAAATCTATCGAGCAGGGTTTGACTGTGGACGGGCAAAACTTCGCCTGCGCACAAAAGGTTGGCTAGGCGGGTGTCTTGCTCGGAATACAAAAAGTTGACCTTGTCAGCAATTTGCTTTGGCTCGTCCCAGATTATTAGCGTATCAGCAGGGAGATAATCGGCAAGCTTGCCTTGTTGTAAAAAAGGCAAAAGCCACGCATTATCTACACAACGCCCCCCTGCGTTTAGTGAAAGTTGCGAGAAAATTTGATCAAGTTTGCTTTTGGAATCAGGCGAAAGCTTTTGCTTTGCTACATACTTTGCTACCTGCTCCAACACGTCTTGAGTTGCGCCGACTGTTTCCGTTAGGGGTAGTACCGTTACACTGTTTTGCGGTGTTTTGCCCGTACCATCGACGTTTACTTGGGTAATATTTTCGATTTCATCGTCGAAAAAATCCAGTCTTACGCGTTGATTGTGAGTGAAAATTTCGATGATATCACCACGTCTTGTAAACTGTCCCGTGCCGTCAATAGCGTCAACACGCTTGTATCCACAGGTGACAAGTTGAGTGGTTAGTTGCTGCAAATCGACAGTGTCGCCAACATTGAGCGTAAACGTGTTTGCAACCAAATAGTCGCGTGGTAAAAGTGGTTGAAGCAGACTTTCGCAACACACTACTGCACCATTTGCACCGTTTAGTATTTGGTGCAAGGCTAGGTTGCGCTCGACCGTTAGGTTGATGGATGTGTTTTGCTTGTACAGCAATACGTCGTCCCTATATGGCAAATAAACAAAGTTTCCCTTAAGCGTATTGAGCACACGCAAAATGCGTTGAGCGTCAACGTAGTCGGATGCTACGTACAAAACAAAGTTGTCACAGCTGCTTGCCACAAACGGTTTTTCATTTTGTTGCACGCCAAAAGCCGTGGTAAAATTTTTACCACGGGTATCCGCCAACAAATTGTTGTAGGCAACTGTGTTGTTTAATCTATCTAAAAAGTTTGTCATTCATATTACTTAACCTTGACATTGTGCTTTTGCATTACCTTGTCGATAGGCTCGCCAGAAGCGAAATCGTACAATGCATTTGCAGAAGTTTTCAAGGCTGGAGAAAGAACGGTTTTGTCGTCATCGTTGACGGCAGAAAGCACAAAATCGACCAACGCCATAGGGGTATTTTTGCCTATGCCAAGACGAATGCGCGCAAAATTGGTTTGCCCAAGCAACTGCACGATGTTGCGCATGCCGTTGTGTGTGCCTGCAGATCCACCTGTTCGAATGCGTACACTACCCATTGGAATATCAATGTCGTCGTAGACAACGATTAGGTTTTCCATAGGAATTTTGTACTTGTTGACAAGCTCTACTACGCTTTCGCCAGACAAATTCATGTACGTAAGTGGCTTTGCAACAATTACCTTTTGCCCATTGATACGGGTGTGCATCGTCATTGCCTTGCACTCGTTTTTTGTGAAGGTTTCGCCAAGCTTATCTGCCAAAGCGTCTACACACATAAAACCAACGTTGTGGAAAGTATTGAGATATTTTCTGTCGGGATTACCCAAGCCTACTATCAAATACATTTTTGTTTTTCTCCTAAATTTGATTTTACCACATTAGTTGATTTGTGTAAAGCATTGGGCAGCTATTTGTTGTTGTAGCAAACAAAAAGCCCGAAAAATTTCGGGCGTAGTTTGTTTGGTGCATTATTTATCCAACGTACTTTGTGTACTATCTTGTTGAGTAGACGTGTTTTCTAGATTGTTGTTTTTCTTCTCGATCTTGATTTCCCATTGAATTAGGAAGGTCAAGGCTGCACGAATCAAGACGATTGCACCTAAAATCAAAAGCTCGTGCCAATCACGAACAATAACAGTGTTTAGCAACTCGCCACCAATTTTGAATTCGAGCGCCAAGGCAATGCCTTCAGCAAGCTCTAGCCTGATATGCTTTTTCTTTTTGATTACGTTGATGATAGACTTGATTACTGTCCACATCAAAATTGCTACGCCGATCAGCTCGATAACTAACACACAATACTTCACTACTAGCATAAAAATAGAATGAATATTGTTGTACAATTCCATATGTTTATCTCCCGTAGGTGTTGATATATCTATTTTATATCGTAACGGTGCGTTTGTCAATACCCTTTTGCAAAATAAAAAAGCGACTGCATATTGCAGTCGCTTTTTAGTAGCGATTAAAGAACTACGATCAATGCCATAGGTGCTGCGTCGCCACGGCGTGCAGTCATCTTGTGGATTGCTGTGTAGCCACCTTTTGTGCCAAGTTCTTCAGCACGTTTGTCGAAACGTGGAGCATAATCGTTGAATAGCTTTTCGATCAATGGGTGTTTAACGTCCTTTGTACGAAGTTTGTATTCTGTGCCTGTTTCTTTTGGAAGTTTTTGTTCTTGCAAATCTGCAAGGTTAGCCATAAGTGTACGGCGAGCAGCAAGTTTCTTTGCGCCATCGTTTACAACTGTAACAGTTGTTTCTTTGCCATCTACAATTTTGGTTTTTTGAACTTCTACGGTGTCTTTATAGCTGTTGATTGCAAGTGTTATGTACTTTTCTGCCAACTTTTGAACTTCCTTAGCACGAGCTTCGGTTGTTTCTAGTTTGCCATTCCACAACAATTGAGATACTTGGTTTTTGAGCAAAGCCAATCTTAGATCTGTTGCCTTGCCTAGTTTTCTTTGTGATGCCATTGTCTTTGTCTCCTATTCATCCTTATTTCTCAAAGATAAGTTTAAGCTTTCCAATTTAGCGATAACTTCGTCCAAGGACTTGCGACCAAGGTTACGTACACGAAGCATATCGTCTTCTGTCTTTTTGGTTAGGTCTTCTACAGTTTGGATACCTGCGCGTTTCAAGCAGTTGTACGAACGTACGGACAAGTCCATATCTTCGATAGTCATTTCTAGCACTTTCTTTTGGTTGTCGCCTTCGCGTTCAATCAAAATCTTGCCGAAACCGCTGGATAGTTCTACGAACATATTTACGTGTTCTGCAATGATTCTTGCTGCTAGAGAAACGATTTCTCTACCGGAGAATGCGCCGTTTGTTTCTACTTCCAAAGTAAGCTTGTCTCTTGTTAGGTCTTGACCTACGCGAGCGCTTTCTACGTTGTAACTTGCCTTTTTAACAGGTCCGTAAATCGAATCAATTGGAATAAAGCCGAGAGGATAGTTTAGTTTGAGTTCCTTGTTTCTTTCTTTGTTCTTTTCGATTGAAGCATAGCCGCAGCCTCTACCTACGTAGAGCTCACAGTTGAATTCGCCACCTTCTTCTACTGTACAAATGTACAAATCTGGGTTTAGAACTTCTACTTCTGCGTCCGTAATGATATCTCCAGCGTGAACTTCGCAAGGTCCTGCCTTTTTGATGCTAACTGACGTTCTGAAATCTTTGTCTTCGCTGTTTGATTTCAATGCAAGACATTTGATATTCAAGATGATGTCGCTTACATCTTCTTTTACACCGTCAATAGTTGAAAACTCGTGTTGAATGCCGTCGATTTTTAGACCAACAACCGCAACACCTGGCAAAGCGGATAGCAAAACTCTACGTAGAGCGTTACCAAGTGTGATACCGTAGCCGCTTGCTAGTGGGTCTGCAACG
>JAZQUN010000124.1:0-2220 GCA_045631385.1 Clostridia bacterium | reverse complement strand
AAAAACATCCAACAAAACGGTGGTTTCATTCCAGGTATCCGTCCAGGTCGTGAAACAAGCGAATACTTGCATAAAGTTATCTCTCGTATCACATTGTGGGGCGCTGTATTCCTAGCAACAATCGCACTTGTACCATCTCTTTTGTTCATGATCCCAGGATGGCTAAATTTGGGTATGGACGTAAGCTTGATCAGCTCCATGAGCACAACAGGTATGTTGATTATCGTATCCGTAACTTTGGAATTCCACAAAGCTTTGGAAAACCAAATTATGATGCGTCACTACAAAGGATTTTTGAAGTAAGATGAAACTAATTTTCTTGGGCGCACCAGGTTCCGGTAAAGGAACAATGGCGCAAAAGCTAACAAAAGATCTACAAATCCCACAAATCTCAACAGGCGACATCTTCCGCAAAAACTTGAAGGAAGAAACGCCTTTGGGATTGCAAATCAAGGGTATTCTTGCAAGTGGACAACTTGTACCAGACGCTATCACGGTTGCTATCGTTAAAGATAGACTTGCCGAAGAAGATTGCGCTAACGGCTACATTTTGGACGGTTTCCCACGTTCCATTGTCCAAGCAGAAGAGCTTGACAAATTCCAAACAATCGATTACGCGGTTAATCTTGACGTTGACAAGCAAGTTGTTATCGCACGTTTGGCAGGCAGACGTTTCTGTCCAGACTGCAACGGTACATATCACATCTCCAATTTGGAAAACCACGAAGTTTGCCCAAATTGTGGTGGTAAACTAATCATCCGTGCCGATGACACAGAAGAAACAGTTAAAGAAAGACTTGCAGTATACGAAAAAACAACTTTCCCACTAATCGAGTACTACGAAAAGCAAGGAAAGCTTGTAACAGTAGACGGAAACGGTCATATCGATGATGTCTACGAAAGAATTTTGAAAGTATTGAAGTAACAATAATGACGCTAAAAACCAAATTGCAAATAGCCGAAATGAAAAAGGCTAATCAAATAGTAAAAGATACGTTGAACCTGCTAATCGAAAACACCAAAGAAGGTGTTTCAACGTGGCAGCTCAACAAACTTGCTCACGATTACATCCTTAAGCAAAAGGCTATTCCAAGTTTTCTAAATTACAACGGCTTTCCAGCAAGCGTATGCATATCAGTAGATTGCGAAGTTGTGCACGGAATACCAAGTAAACGCAAAATTTTGCAAGAAGGTCAAATCGTTAGTTACGACGTAGGAGCAATATTAAACGGCTGGCATGGCGACGCAGCCCGTACGGTAGGCGTAGGGATAATATCCGACGAGTGCCAACGTTTAATAGATGCTACCGAACAATGCTTTTTTATGGGTGTAAACAGTATTGTACCAGGAGTTACTCGTTTGGGTGACTTGGGTAGCACAATACAACACCACGCCGAAAGTTTTGGCTACGGAGTAGTACGTGAGCTTATCGGACACGGTATCGGCAGAAATCTGCACGAAGCGCCCGATGTTCCAAACTACGGAGTAGCAGGGCACGGTATCCGATTAGTTCCTGGCATGACAATAGCTGTCGAGCCTATGATCAACATGGGCACACACAAGGTAGAGTTTATGTCGGACGGTTGGACTGTAAAGACGCTTGATCGCAAGCCATCAGCCCACTACGAAAACACCATAGCCATTACTGAAAACGGTGTAGAAATACTCAGTTTGTAGGTGTAACTATGAATCAATGCAAATTGAATATAGGCGACGTCGTTTTGTCCAAAAAGGGCAGAGATGCAAACAACTACTTTATGGTAGTCAGCATCGAAAATGACGACTTTGTCTTGGTTGCAGACGGCAAAAAGCACGTGCTAGCAAAACCAAAAAAGAAAAATGTAAAGCACTTGTCTTATGCAAACGCTCATCTAGACGGTATAAGCGACAAATTGCAAAAGGGACTTAAAGTATTTGACAGCGAAGTTAAAAGTGCATTAAGACAATTTAACGAACCGTCGCAGAATAACTGAAATATTAAAAGGAGATTGCTATGTCCAAAGATGATGTAATCGAGGTTGAAGGCGTAGTTGTAGAAGCACTGCGCAACGCGGAATTCCGTGTAAGACTAACCAACAATCACGAAATCACAGCCTATGTATCCGGAAAACTTCGTATTCACTCAATTCGTATCCTTCCAGGCGATGCTGTAAAGGTAGAAATGAGCCCTTATGACTTTACTAAAGGCAGAATTGTATGGCGTTCCAAGGGTGCGTAAGC
>JAZQUN010000123.1:0-2909 GCA_045631385.1 Clostridia bacterium | reverse complement strand
GTTGTTGTACGGGTGGCAAATCTTCCAAAACGTCGATAATTTCCTTAAGAAGCTCCTCTGCGCCCTCGTGGATGATGGTTGTCATTGGGATGATTTTGTATCTGTTTCCAAACTCTGCTACAAACTTTGCAAGGTTTTCCTCGGCGTTGGGCATATCCATTTTGTTGGCAACAACAATCATTGGGATGTCACGAAGATTTTCGTCGTAGCTGAAAATTTCGTTGTTGATCAAATTGAAGTCGTCAATTGGGTTGCGCTCTTCGCTGCCGCTGATATCCAATACGTGTACCAAGATGCGTGTGCGCTCGATGTGACGCAAAAAGCTGTGTCCCAAGCCCAAGCCTTCGCTTGCGCCTTCGATTAGACCAGGGATATCTGCCATTACAAAGCTTTTGTCGTAGTAGCCTACTACACCTAGGTTTGGTGACAAAGTTGTAAAGTGGTAGTTGGCAATCTTTGGACGAGCATCGGATACTACCGAAAGCAAAGTGGATTTACCTACGTTAGGGAAACCTACCAAGCCTACGTCAGCAATGGTTTTTAGTTCCAAAATTACCTGTCTTTCCACTGCTTTTACGCCGTTTTCAGCAAACTTTGGCGCTTGACGACGACTTGTTGCAAAGTGGCAGTTGCCACGTCCACCACGGCCACCCTTAAGCACGATTTCACGCTGGCCATCGTGGAACATATCTGCAATGATTTTGCCTGTTTCGGCATCACGAATTACCGTACCTGTTGGCACTTCGATTACAACGTCTGTACCGGACTTGCCGTAGCACTTTTTCTTTCCACCGTTTTCGCCATTGGTTGCACGGAAGTGCTTTTTGAAGTGGAACTCGTTTAGTGTGTTTTGGCTGTTGGTTGCAACAAATACAACGTCGCCACCCTTACCACCGTCACCACCGTCCGGACCACCGTTTGGCACGTATTTTTCGGTATGCAAGGAGTGAGATCCGTTACCACCATCGCCTGCTTTGATGTAAATTTTTACTTTATCAATAAACATTGTTTTTCTCCAATTAGTTTTTCAAAAATTGTGTTATGCTGTCAGATGCCTTGATGCCATCCTTTACTGCCCAAACAACTGTGCCTTCGCGGTTGACATTGTCACCACCAAAAAAGACGTTGCCACCTGCATTGAGATTGTCATCAACAACAACTCTGCCCTTTTCTACCTTGATATCTGTGCCGTTTAGTACGGTTGTATCCAGTTTGCTACCCGTTGCAACAATTACTGTGTCGCAAGCAAGCGTTTGAGTGTTGCCTGTTGGTACTATACTTGCCCTGCCATCTGCACCGGGATTACCAAGCGCCATTTGCTCAAAGGTCATGGATTCGACAGCGCCGTTACCATTGATTTTGTGTGGCGAAAGAAGATAAGCAAATTCAACGCCTTCGGCTAGAGCATCTTGCTTTTCCTTTTCAAACGCTGGCATTTGTTGGTAGCCTCTGCGGTAGGCAATCGTTACTTTTGCGCCAAGTCTTGTTGCTGTGCGCGCGCAATCCATTGCCACGTTGCCACCACCGATAACAACTACGTTGCTACCGACCTTGGCATTTGTCAAAAACTGCTTGCCGTATACTACGCCATCTAGGTGTTCGCCTTCGATACCCAACGTGCTGTCTATTGTAAGCCCTGTTGCTACAAACACGGCATCGTACTGTGCCGACAAATCTGCTAGCATGTAGCCGTCTCTTTTGCCGACGCAGACGTTTCGTACAAAGCCAACGCCAATTTGCTTGGCTGCTTGTATCAAGTTGACAATATGGTCGTGATTGAGCCTAAAGCGTGGGATTTCGTGCTGAACAACGCCACCCATTACGTCTTCTTTGTCAAATACACGCACCCTTGCGCCACGTTGAGCTAGCCTTACGGCACAGGTGATACCTGCAACGCCACTGCCTACTACTGCAACCGACTTGCCTTCTAGACTGTTGTCAAGCTTGGCAAATCCGTCAAAGCCGTACTGGTAGGCAAACTCTTCTAGATAGCCAACGTTGATAGGTTTTCCCTTGGCGTTTAGCACACAAGCACCTTGACATTGCTTTTCGTGTGGGCAAACTACACCACAAATTGCGCCAAAAGGATTTGTTTGCGCCACTATCGAGCCTGCTTTTTCTACTTCGCCGTTTTTGAGTGCGCAAGTGATTGCAGGGACATCGTTAGATAGCGGACAAGCCTTTTTGCAGGGTGCTTTTGCACAGTTTAGGCAACGTGCGGCTTCGTCTATTACGTTTTGCAATGGGGTTTTTGTCATAAGTTTTCTCTAAAGTGTTTGCAGTATTGCTTTACGGCGCACTCTTTGCAATTTGGACGTTGAGCCTTGCAAACGTATCTGCCATGTAACAATATGTAGTGATGTGCATCTGACCATACGTTGCGGTCAATTGCTTGCATAAGTTGTTTTTCTACTTCTAGTGGGGTTTTGCCGTTAGCAATTCCAAGCCTGTTTGACACCCTAAAAACGTGCGTATCAACGGCAATGGCTTGTCCACCAAAGCCTACAGCGTAAACCACGTTGGCTGTCTTTCGCCCTACACCTGCCAGTGTGGCAAGGTCGTCAAGGTTAGATGGGACTTGTCCACCAAAGCGAGCAACGATATCCGCCGATGCGCTTTTTAGAAATTGCGCTTTGTTGTGGTAGAATCCACAAGGCTTGATGATTTGCTCGATTTGCTCTAGTGGCAACTCCGCCATTTGCTGTGGCGTATTGGCTACGGCAAAAAGTGTTGGCGTAATCATATTGACACGCTTGTCCGTGCATTGAGCAGACAAAACAACTGCAACCAGCAACTCAAAGGGTGAGCTGAAGTTTAACTCACTCTTTGGGTTGGGAAAATTTTGCGATAGTATTTGTAAAATTGGTTTTACGTTGCTACTCATTTTGCACCTAGTTGCTATAAATCAA
>JAZQUN010000122.1:0-7011 GCA_045631385.1 Clostridia bacterium | reverse complement strand
GCCATCGCTTGTGGTCAAAAACAAAAGGATAAGCAACAAGGCTTATCCTTTTTTGTTTTCTTCTTTTACTCGTCCGTCTTTACGTTTTAGCACACGGATACTGAAATGACGTGACGCTCGCAAGCTCGCTATTCCGAAGCAAACGCTCATTACAAGTCCACGGTCAGCAAGGACAACAAAAAAGACCTATCGTAATGATAGGTCTTTATTTATCAAAATTACTCTACGCTTACTAGGAAGTAGTAAAGTGGTTGACCACCGTAGCGTACGAAGATTTCGGCATCTGGGAACTTTTCTTGAAGTTGTTCGCCAAACTCTTCTGCTTTGATTTGAGAAACATCTTTGCCGTAGTACAACGAAACTACTTCGCCGCCCTTTGCTAGCATCTTTTCGATAAGTTGGGTTGTGATGTCTTCGACAGATTTGCCACAGCAAACGATTTCGCCAGCGTGAATACCAATGATGTTGCCTTTCTTGATCTTTAGGTTGCCAATTTGCGTATCACGAACAGCATATGTAACTTCGCCAGACTCGACTGTCTTAATGGCAGAAGTCATTTCCTTTAGGTTGTCGGCAACAGATGCATCCGGATTGTAGGATAGCATTGCTGTGATACCTTGGGTAACTTCTTTTGTAGGCAAAACAAAGATGTTGCGGTTTTTGATAAGCATACGAGATTGCTCTGCAGACAAAATAATGTTGGAGTTGTTTGGCAAAATGATTACGTTTTCGGCATTGATTTTGCGAACTGCTGTTGCAATGTCATCAGCAGATGGATTCATTGTTTGACCACCTTCGATAACTTGGTCTACAAGCAAATCTTTGAAGATTGCCGACATGCCATCGCCGTTGCAAATAGACAAAACGCCAAGTGGTTTGCGCTCTGCTTCGTACTTTGCGCGCAATTGACGGTTTTGTTCCATCATATTTTCGATCTTGATCTTGTCAATTTCGCCAAGAGTAAGCGCTTTTGCAAGTGCTTTGCCTGGGTTGTTGGTATGAACGTGAACTTTTACCATAGACAAGTCACCGATTACGATGGTTGAGTTACCAATTTCGTTTAGGTAGTTTCTCAACTTATCAATATCGGTCAAAGTTGTCTTTTTGTGCATGTTGATGATGAAAAACTCGGTGCAGTAACCAAAGTCGATATCATCAAGAGACTCCAAGTCAATGAAGGAATCCATGCTGTCTTCTACGTCTGATTGTGGTTTGCTTTCGGTTGCAATTTCAACTGCACCTTCTACTTCTTGACCAAGGTAACCCATCAAGAATCCCTTGAACAAAGTTAGCAAGCCAAAGCCACCGCTATCAACTACGCCAGCACGCTTCAAAACTTCGAGCATATCTGGTGTTTGTTGCAAAACAATTTCGCCTTTTTCCAAGACTTTTTCTAAAAATGCTTGAATATTAGATGTACGCTTAGAAACTTCGACTGCTTCTTCTGCCATGCAACGAATAACAGTCAAAATTGTACCTTCCTTTGGTTTGCTTACTGCGCTGTAAGCAAGCTCTGCACCCTTTTTGAGACCTTTAGCAAATGTTTTGCTATCAATTTCTTCACAGGTTGCAATTACGCTGGAAAAGCCCTTTAGAATTTGGGACAAGATTACGCCAGAGTTACCGCGTGCACCACGCAACGCGCCTTTGGAAAGCTCGTTGGCAAGTGTGCTCATTTGGGTGTTGGTAACGTTTTCGATTTGCTTACATGCTGATGACATTGTAAGAGACATGTTTGTGCCTGTATCACCATCTGGTACAGGGAAGACGTTTAGTGCGTCTACTTGACCTTTGTTGACATCCAGTAATTTTTTGCCCGTAATAAGCATGTTTTTCATGCCGGCTACGGTAATATATGTTGTGCTAGCTCTCGCTGAAGACATAGTTTTCTCCTTAAAATTTGTGTGATTAGAATTAGATCTTTACGCCAACGACATGGATATCGATTTTGTCTACGATCATGCCTGTAAAATGCTCTAATCCGTATTTGACGGATTCTTTTAGTGACGCAGCAACTGCCGAAATTGGCAAACCGTACTTGAAAACAACAAACAAATCCACAAAGATGCGGTCATCCTTGGTTACGATGCGAACGCCCCTTGCCTTGCCATTGCGACGGAATAGGTCGGAAAAAGAATCGGAAAATTTACTTGGGACCATATCAACAACGCCGTATGAATCTAATGCCAAACTACCAGCCAACATTGCGATTACATCCTCGGAAACAGTGATTGTTCCGTATGAGTTTCTTGTTTTTAGCGCCATAGAAAAACACTCCCCTTTTAATTTATCTGTAATATTTTACCATATATTTACTAAATTAACAATAATTTTAACGCAATTTCTCTTTTTTTTGGCGTTATTGCACTATTTTTATGATATTTTTGTTTTTTTAAGTTAATTTACTTGCTTTATTTTTGATTTAGTGGTATTATATTTTAGCAAAAAAAGTATTTTCACACACTCGGAGGTGTAAACATGTCAAAGGTATGCGCGGTTTGCGGTAAAGCGAAGATGAGCGGTAACAAAGTTAGTCACTCTAACAGAAAAACTCCACGCACTTACAATGCAAATCTTAAAAAAGTAAAAGTTGAAATCAACGGAAAGGAATCTACTGAATACGTTTGCACTCGTTGCATCAGAACAGCTAACAAAGAAGCGTAATTAGTGATTATTTAGGTTGCAATTTTTTGCAACCTTTTTTTCTATCCTTTTGGAGGTAAAGACTATGCTAAATCTACTTGCAAATCAAGGATCGGTTTGGTTTTGGGAGTTTGAAAAACAGTTTATTGTTTGGCTTCAATCCCTTGGCGGAGAAGGAAGTTTGATCTACTACTTGATGCAGTTTTTTACGCTGTTTGGAGAAGAAATTCTTATCATTGGTGTGATGGGCGTAATCTATTGGGGACTAGACAAAAACAAGGGTGAAATGATTGGTGCATCGGTAATGACTGCTGCAGTATTTAACCCGCTTGTTAAAAACATATTTAGAAGAGTCAGACCTTTTGACGCTTTCCCATCGGATATCCAAAACTTGAAAGACGTTGACGGATTTTCCTTCCCATCGGGACACTCTTCTAGCAGCGCAACGTTGATGACTGCGCTTGCACTAACCTATCGCAAACAAAAAGCAAAGTGGCTAACCATACTTGCATGTGTAATTCCACCACTTGTTGCCATTAGCAGAAACTACCTTGGTGCGCATTGGATCAGCGACGTTGTAGCAGGACTTGCACTGGGTGTTGCAGTATCGTTTGCAATGACTTTTGCACTATCCAACTTTAACAAATACGTTGTTTACGGAGTTACAATTTTGGTTGGTGCGTCAGGATTTTTCTACTGCACAACAAGTGACTTTTACTCTTCCTACGGCTTGCTAGTTGGCTTTGTTTGCGCTATCCTTTTTGAAGAAAGGGTAACCAAATTTACCAACACTAAAACCTGGTGGAGAATTGTGTTGCGTGTTATCGGTGGCGGTGCTGTATTTGTGGCGTTGAAATCATTGTTGAAACTACCTGTAGAAAACCTTTTCTACGAGGCTGACGACGTTGTGAAGGAAGGCATGATAGTTTGGGAACGAATTTATCGCGCATTTAGATATGCGGTGACTTGCTTTGTTGCAACAGGCGTTTATCCACTACTGTTTAAGCCAGTTGAAAAACTTTGGAAAAAAATTGGCTTAGTAAAAGAAAACTAAATTACTACAAGCAAAAAGGCTAACGGTTTCGTTAGCCTTTTTTTGTTGCGTTTATTTAATTAATTGTCTAGCAAACAGCAATTTTACAATGGCTGCAATGCACCTAGGCAACTTTACACAGCAAATTTGCTTTTTCATAGATACTCCCTGTAGGTTTTTCTATATAATATGCTGAAAAATTTAGTTTGTGAACTATCCACGCAAAGATTTGATGGCTTGTGCCATATCTGGAGCATTGAAAACGCTGCTGCCTGCAACGATAACGTCTGCACCTTTGTTGAGCAAATCGCCTACGTTAGCTGTTGTTACGCCACCATCTACTTGAACAAGCACATTTGGGGCTTTAGCCTTGATTTGAGCAATTTTTTCTGTTGCTTCGACAATTAGCTTTTGACCACCAAAACCAGGGTGTACGGTCATTACAAGCGCCATATCAATGTCGTTTAGATATGGATAAACTGCTTCTACAGGAGTTTCGGGATTTAGTGACAAACCAACCTTTGCTCCAGCATCTTTGATTAGCTTGATAGTGCCCAAAACATCGTTGGTTGCTTCTACATGGAAGGTAACCAAATCCGCACCTGCTTGAACAAATTGGGTAACGTATCTTTCGGGACGATCGATCATTAGATGCACGTCAAAAACAAGTGTTGAGTGCTTGCGGCAGTCCTTGACAAATTTCATACCGAAAGTAATGTTTGGTACAAAAATGCCATCCATGACGTCAAAGTGAATCCAGTCGGCTTGAGCTGCTTGTAATTGCTTGCAAA
This sequence comes from Clostridia bacterium, assembly GCA_045631385.1. GTDB lineage: Bacteria > Bacillota > Clostridia > Christensenellales > CAG-314 > RGIG5495. The sequence continues at coordinate 2,544 of JAZQUN010000122.1, read as the reverse complement.
CGTTGGCAATATCAGCAAAATCTGCCGACAAAATTGATGGGCTAATTAGTGTTTTCATAGGTATCTCCATTAGTATTTATTCTTTTCGGCAGTAGCAAGCTCGCCTACTATTGCACAATATCTTTCGTAACGTTGTTTATTGAACTTGCCTTCTTCTACGGCGCGTTTGACAGCGCAATCCGGCTCGGCTGTGTGGGTACACATGTTGTATTTGCATCCTTTGGACAACTCGACCATATCGTCGTAATACAGCATAAGTTGTTTGCTGTGAATATCGACAATTTCTAGCAAGGAAAAGCCTGTTGTATCAACAATGTAACCCTCGAAACATGGGTACAGTTGACTGTGTCGTGTTGTGTGTGTTCCGCGTTGAGTTTTTTGTGAAAGTTCGCCTGTCTTTTTGTTTAGGTTTGGTATCAATGCGTTGAGAATTGACGTTTTGCCTACGGCGGACTGGCCTGCAAAACACACCACGTTGTCCTTAAAATATGGTCGCAAAACTTCTAAACCTACGTTGCTGGTTGCACTTACCGTTACACAGTCACAAATTGGACTGTAACAAGCGGTGATTTCTTGCACGAAACTTTCTGTTGCAAGGTCGGTTTTGTTTATAACAAGCACCGGCGTAACGTCATTTTTGAAGCAATTTACAAGGATTTTATCCACCAAGCCTAAATCCGGCTGTGGCAATGGAGCAATTACGACAAAAACGATATCAACGTTGGCTATTTGTGGGCGTGAAATTAGGTTGCGGCGTGGATGAATCTTTTCGATCAATCCTTTGTTTTTGGACAGCATGGAAAAATCCACCTTGTCCCCAACATATATTTCCGTGTGGTTGTAACGGAACTTTTTGGGAGCAAAGCAAACGTAGTTTTGGTGGTCGCTCATTACGGTAAATACACCACCGACTTCTTTAGTTACGATTCCTTGTTTATCCATTTGTTTCTATGTAATTTCTACGAAGTTGACCGCATGCGCCTTGGATATCTACACCCATTTGACGACGCAATGTAGCTGATATTTTAAGTTTTTCTAGATATCCCAAAAACTTTTTGGCGTTAGCATCGCTGCAGCCTTTGAGTTTGGTTTCTTTTACTGGGTTTAGTCTGATCAAATTGACGTGAGCAGACATGTTGCGAAGTTGTGATGCAATAGTCAATGCGTCGGAATAGGTATCGTTTACGCCATCAATTAGCGTGTACTCAAATATTACGCGTCGACCAGTTTTTTCAAAGTAGTATCTTGATGCTTGCAACACTTCCGATAGACTGTATTTCTTGGCTATTGGCATGATTTCTTCGCGGTTTTCTTGCTTGGCGCTGTGTAGACTTATGGTCAAATTGACGCTGTAACCGTCATCAGCAAGGCTTGTAATTTGTGGGGCTAATCCACACGTAGAAAGCGAAACGTTGCGTTGAGACACGTTTAATCCGTCTGGCGAAGAAAGTAGAGACAAAAACTTGGTTACGTTGTCGTAGTTGTCTAGCGGCTCGCCACTACCCATCAAAACCACGTTGGTAACAAAACGCTCTCCTTTGCCTAGCGCGTTGACTTCTACTACTTGTCCCAAAATTTCGCCTGCCGTCAAGTTGCGAACAAGTCCACCTATCGTGCTAGCACAAAACTTGCATCCCATACGACAGCCAACTTGAGTTGATACGCACAAAGTATTGCCGTACTTGTATTGCATTAGTACGCCTTCGATGACGTTTCCGTCATGAAGTTGGTACAAAAACTTTTGCGTGCCGTCAATTTTGGATACCAGTGTTTGAATAATTTTTACTGGCTTGTCGATGGCAATTTGCGACAGTTTTTGCCTAATTGCTAGGGATACATTGGTCATTTGGTCAAAACTAGCGCCTTTGTTGAGCCAAGTAAAAACTTGGTCGGCAACAAATTTTTTGGCATCTAGATTTTGAGCAAAAAACTCTTGTAATTCTTGTTTGTTTAGATCTAGTAAAATCATTAGTTTATCCTTTTTAGTTTGGCGCAGAAAAATCCTTGAACGCCATCCTTATTTGGCAAAAATTGGTAACAACCTTTTCCGTTTGCATCACTATCAATAGGCAAGCTGATTACGTCGTAGGCAAAATTTGGGTTGTTTTTGATAAATTTATCTACAATTTGTTTGTTTTCGTTTGTAAACACAGTACAAGTAGAGTAAACCAAACTGCCGCCTACCTTTAGATACTTGCTACAGTTAGACAAAATTGCATATTGCAACTTCATAAGTGTAGAAATATCTTCGTTTTGACGGAAAAGTTTGATATCTGGACGATTATCCAATACACCAAAACCGCTGCATGGAACGTCGCACAAAACAAAATCAAACTTGCCTTGCCAGTCGGCGTTTTCGACGGTACTATCACAGCAAACAACGGACAAATCTACTCCCATACGTTCGGCATAAGACTTGACCAAGCTTGCTCGGTGTGGGTGCAATTCGCAAGCGGTAACACTACTTGCACCAAGTTGCTTGATATACACGGATTTGCCACCTGGAGCAGAGCAACAATCTAGCGTTTCGCCGTTGGAATTGAG
>JAZQUN010000121.1:0-3399 GCA_045631385.1 Clostridia bacterium | reverse complement strand
AAGCAACCTTGCGTGCAATGCTGTCGGCATTTGCAAGACAGTCGCCGACCTTGGTTTCAACGCTTTGAGCCGATACTCTAACAAATCCAAAGTGTGACGTAGCAACTTTGTTGCCGTCAATCAGATCTTGTACGCTTACTTGCAATGCGTTTGCTAGTGCAGACAAATGGCTAGCGTTTACGTTTTTGATAGCGCCACTACAAATTTTGTTTAGCGTGCCAAGTGCAACGCCGCTTTGCTCGGACAAACTCGCAAGCGTAAGACCTTTTTGCTTTTTGATGGTATTGATATTGTCGCATAGCTTACTCATTTTTACTATTCTCCAACTATTTTATACAACTATTTTACCATATAATATAAAAATTGCAACAATTTTATACAACATTTTACCAAAAGTGGTAAAAATAGTGTGATTGTGCATGTGTAACAAAACTTATCAAACGTATTGCAATTTTATCAGATTGATGGTATAATGTAGCCGTAAAGATGCAAACGCATCGTCAACACAAGGAGATTACTTGATGGATCAAACTAACGGCGCTTGCCAACAAGCCACACAAATTGCTATCCAGCCTGCTGCAAACAAAAGCAAATTTGTAAAGGTTATATCAATAATATTGATTTGTTGGGCAGCAGAGCAAATTATCCTTTCGCTTGCCTATTACGTATCGGGCAACGATTACCCAACGATGCTAAATCAAATATATCAATCATTCGTTGCTTCTCCAATGCCAACTGAGCTATCGTACAAGTATTGTATGGCAGTTGGTTGCTTATCAATTTTTCAAAGCGTGATACTTATTTTTATGGGAATATTAGGTATTAGACAACGCAAGCCGTCTGTTGCTATCAACCTAGGCATTTTGGTGCTGGCATTTGCATACATAGCCTACCTGTTTATTCCAATGAAAGAGATTGTTTGGGGATTTATCGGTCCAATTTATGATGGCGCAACACCATTTAAGCAAATTTTACTTAAGGGTGTTTACTATTTAATTATGGTATCGTTTGTTCCAACGGTTGAGTTGCCTGTAGTCGTACCGTTTATGGTAGGCGTAAGCGCACTACATAAAAAGCAACTAAATTGCAAGCATAGTTAACTACGTCAAAAAAAGCGGTCAATAAATTGACCGCTTTTCTTTTATGCCGAGTTATCTATCAATTTTAAGTGGCATAGGGATTTTGGACAGCCTGTCTATCAACTTGTCCAATTCAGCTTGACGCTTGTCTTCGGGCATTTGCTCAATTTTTTCAATATGACAAAAAGCCTTTACACTAAAGGTAACAACAACTTGCATAGAGTCCTTTTCTGCCTTGACGGTTTTTGCAATTTCTTGTCGAAGTTTGTCGCATTGACTTTTTTGCATTACGCCCTTTGGCTTTACGGCAACTACGCACAAATCGTTGCAGGTAGCAATGCGCACGTCGTCTACGCCATCAAGTTGCTTAATTTTGTCCGATAATGCGTTTGTATTTGCAAAGGCAACGGCAGTGGAGCAAACGGTTGCAACGATAATAGTAGCTAGCACCAACAAAAGTAGTTTTTTCATATTATTCTCCTTGTTTTTTGGTTAGTTTTTGCAAATTGTTACAAATTATTCGCAAACCAGTCAACATCCGTCCGCCCAAAGTGGTACAATTTTGATACAACAAAGCCTAGGAGAGTAAATATGTTTGACAAATACGTCTGGCTGATAGTTTTGTGTGGAAGTGGCGTTGCATCCTGTTTGACCTATATCGTGTGTCTGCTTTGCCACGAAAAGCGCCAACAAAACAAAGTCGGCAAAAGATCCCGTCACGAAGAAACCTTGGTAATCAACCTTGATGATTAGTCAACATTTTGTACAAACTGATGTCAAAATTTGACAAAACACACAACATCTGGTATACTATAAAAAATACCTAAAGGAAATCTACCAATGAAATGTATGTTTTGTGGCTGTGAAGACAGCAAAGTAATAGACTCTCGCCCAACCGATGACGGAAAAAGCATTCGTCGCCGCCGTGAGTGTATGTCCTGTGGCAAGCGTTTTACAACCTTTGAGACCATCGAAGTGTTGCCATTTTTGGTTGTCAAGCGTGATGGCACACGCCAAACTTACGACAAAAACAAAATCAAAAGTGGTATCATCCGTTCTTGCTATAAGCGTCCAATTTCTATGGCGCAAATCGACAAAATTGTCGAAAACATCGAAAAGCAACTGTACAACTCGCTCGAGCAAGAAATTGATTCCAGCGTAATTGGCGACTTGGTAATGAAGGAACTAAAGGAACTTGACGAAGTAGCTTACATCCGCTTTGCAGCAGTTTACCGCGAGTTTAAAGATAGTGCAAGCTTCTTTGAAGAAATGAGCAAAATCTTCAATACGGCAAGCGGTAGTAAACGTAAAAAATAATACAAAAATCGCGCTTTTTCGACAGAAAAGGCGCTTTTTATTGCACAAAAATGAATTTTTTTCAACTTTTTTTCAACTTTTTTCAAAAAGGGTATTGACAAACGGTAAAAATAGTGCTAGTGTAGAAGAATATTTTTTAGCTTGGAACTTAATATTTATTAGCCAATGCTAACCCAAACAACAAGGGGGAAAGCACTATGCAAACAAAAAACAAGAAGGAACGTCTAGCAACTTTGTACGAAACAGTGTCGTCTATGAAAACTCCTTTGGAGTGCAAACGTTTTTTAGAAGACTTGTGTACCGAAAGCGAACTGCAAATCATGGCACAACGCTTGCATGCTGCAAAAATGCTTATGGAAGGCAAGACCTATCTTCAAGTAACGGAAGATACAGGGCTTTCGTCCGCAACGCTTTCTCGAATTAGCAAGTGCGTTCAATACGGAAAGGGATACAGCAGGCTAAAGTAACTTTTTCGCGCAAATTTTACGCTTGTCAACTAATCTAATAACAGTAGTAGTGGGCAGGCGTTTTTTTTAATGCAGTTTTTAGAGCAACAAAAAAAGGTGATACCACGTCGGTATCACCGTATTTTTTGTTTGATAAAGTTGACAAAATCCACAAACGATTTCGTCACAAGTTAGCAACAACCAGTTTCAATTACTTTTTCTTGGATGTTGTTGGAGCCTTGGAAGCTTCCTTTGCTTTTTTAGCTTCGTTTCTTTGAGCTTTGATTGCAGCAGTTTCTTCTGCCTTTTTAGCAGCAGCAGCCTTTTGTTCTGCTTGTTTCAAAGTCTTAGCGTCAACCTTAACTACTACGATACCCTTTTCAAGTTGAGAAAGTGTACGAGCAATTTGGCTCTTTTTACGGTTAGCAGCGTTCTTGTGGATAACGTTTTTCTTTGCTGCTGCGTCGATTTTAGAGCTTGCAAGAGGCATCAATTCTTTAGCCAATTCTAGGTTGTTTTCAGAAATTGCAGCGTTAAATTTCTTTACAGCTGTAAGC
>JAZQUN010000120.1:0-3546 GCA_045631385.1 Clostridia bacterium | reverse complement strand
TCACGTATCGTAGTAGTACCGTGACCAACGCTTTTAACCACTCTTTCAGCGGTGGCAACGCTCACTCTGTCGTAGTCTTCACCTCGGGCGCATTGCTGAATTTTTACACCGTTTACGCCAAATTTGTTTTTAAGTGTAGCGGTGTTTGCATTGGCAAGATCACCCAGCGTAAATATTCCCATTGAATTCAACTTTGCTTTTGTTTTTGCGCCAATGTACAGCATTTCGCAAACGTCTAGCGGCCATATTATTTGCTTATAGTTTTGCCTACTTACAACCGTCACTGCATCAGGCTTTTTAAGGTCGCTTCCAAGCTTGGCAAAAGTCTTTGTAAAGGATACGCCAACTGATATTGTCAGACCTGTTTCCTGCTTTACCTGTTCGCGTATTTTTTCTGCAATTTCTAGTGGAGTGCCAAATGCCTTGCTGTGCGTTACGTCTAGCCAGCATTCGTCCAGTCCAAAGGTTTCAACTTTGTCGGTGTAGCGCAGGTATATTTCGCGCACCTTTTTGGAGTAGTGCGAGTACAACTCAAACTGTGGTGGAACGCACACCAGTTTGGGACATTTTTGTTTTGCTTGCCAAATGGGTTCGCCCGTTTTTACACCCGCTTGTTTTGCAAGTTGATTTTTGGCAAGTATTATTCCGTGACGATGTTCTGGGTTGCCGGATACTGCAACAAACTTGCCCTGTAAAGCAGGGTTTTCTGCGCACTCTACCGATGCGTAAAAATTATTCAAATCGCAGTGCAGTATATCCATGGCAATTCTCCTTTGTTTCAATTTTAGAACATTTGTTCAACTTTGTCAACAATTTGCATAAAGTTGTAATGTAAAAAGTTTTTTGTCGTAAACTAGTTAGTGGCGGTAGTGCCAGGGGGAAAATTGCCAATGCTAACGTTAAATCAACTCAAGTCCGATCTAGAAATCCAAACACTGTTAAGTCTTGCGGAGCATCAGCTAGACGTCATGGGCTACACCGAGCACGGCGCACGTCACCGAGCAATAGTGTGTGCGCGTACGGAAAAGATACTCAAAAGTGCTAACGCTACCACGCACGAGCTAGAGCTAGGCAAGATATCTGCCTACCTTCACGATATAGGGTGTTTTGTTGCGCGCCAATCACACGCTCAAAGTGGTGCGTTGCTTGTGTATCGTCTTTTACGTGAGCGAGGTATGGATGTCAGCGATTGCGCTATGGTATCCAATGCTATTGCCAATCATGACGAACAAACTGGGCATCCATGCAGCAAGGTGTCTGCCGCACTTGTGCTTGCCGACAAATCCGACGTTCATCGTGACCGTGTACGCAAGGGCAAGCTCGACAGCCAATCGACACTGATAAACTTGGGTGATATTCACGATAGGGTAAACTACTCTGTAATCAGCAGCGAAGTGGATGTGGACGGCACATCTAAAAAGATCGTTTTGCGACTGGGCTTGGATGCAAACGTATCCAGTGCAATGGATTACTTCGAGATTTTCTTGGGCCGTATGAAGATGTGTAAAGAGTCGGCAAAAGTGTTGGGCTTCACTTTCAACCTAGAAGTAAACGGTCAAATATTGGCATAGATATTTACAAGTTTTTTATCAACCCAGCGCGGTGTTTATCACTGCGCTTTTTTATTGAATTTTTGTCAATAGTTTTTTCAAAAAAAATCATAGCTTTTTTTTTGCGAAACAGCTCCTTGCCGTCCCCTTTACTTTGTAAAGATTGAGTAAAGTTGCTTTACAAACGTCGTTTTTGCGTCAAAAAATATGACAAAATCGGGCTAATGTAAAGATTGTGTAAATAAAAAAACAACAATTTTGCAAAATATCACGAAAATTGTAAATTTTTTACTTCGTAATGCTTGAAATACTCGCCAAATTATAGTATAATGATATCCAGTAATACTATGCCCATTTTGCGCCCTTTTGCAAGTGGACAGGGTGTTCTCACTTCCGAAAGGTGTTCTTTCGGGTAAGAAAAAAACAAAAACAATATTTTTTAAGGAGAAAAAATATGAAAACAATTGTAACAGGTGTAATTGGCGCTGACGTACATGCTGTAGGTAACAAAATTATCGAGTATGTACTTAAGAACGAAGGCTACAACGTAGTAAACATCGGCGTTCTTTCCTCTCAAGAAGACTTCATCAATGCAGCTATCGAAACAAACGCTGACATGATCTTGGTATCTTCTTTGTACGGACAAGGTGAAATCGACTGCCGTGGTTTGCGCGAAAAGTGCGTAGAAGCAGGCATTGGCAACATTCCATTGTTTGTTGGTGGTAACATCGTTATCGGTAAACAAAACTTTGATGAAGTTCGCGCTCGTTTCGAAAAGATGGGTTACGACAAGGTTTATGCCCCAGGTACTCCAATCGAAAAGACATTGCCTGATATCAAAGCATATTTGGGAGAATAATTAAAATGAGTCGCTACTTAATGATAGACTTCGGGTCGACTTTCACAAAGCTGACAGCGATTGATACCGAAACGGAAGACATCATTGCGACGGCAAATCACTTTACAACGGTAGCAACGGATATCACCGTGGGCTACGAAAATGCGTTGAAGGCGCTTTACCAAAAAATCGGCGAAGAGATAACGTTTGACAAAATCATCGGATGCTCTTCGGCAGCGGGCGGTTTGAAGATGGCTGCAATAGGGCTTGTAGAAGAACTCACCGTTGAGGCTGCAAAGCGTGTTTGTCTCGGTGCCGGTGCAAAAGTAGAACTTGCATTTTCGCATCACCTAACTAACCGAAACGTCCAACAAATTGTGGACAAGCAAATCGACATCGTTTTGCTATCGGGTGGTACGGATGGCGGCAACTCCGAATGTGTCTTGTACAATATGCGTATGCTAGGCGAGCGTGGAATCAAGCTTCCAGTAATCTACGCCGGCAATCAATCTTGTCAAGATGAAATCATCGATATTGCCAACCAGTACGAAATGAACGTCTACGTTTGCGAAAACGTAATGCCAAAACTCAACGTATTAAACATTCCTTCTGCTAGAGAAAAAATCAGAGAAATTTTCTTGAAGAACATCATCGAAGCAAAGGGAATCAAAAAAATCGAAACTGCAATCGACAAAGTAATTTTGCCAACACCGGAATCGGTACTACGCGCAGCGGAGCTACTTTCTAAGGGCTACATGCACGAAAGTGGACTTGGCGAAATTGTTTTGGTTGATATCGGCGGAGCAACAACGGATATGTACTCAATGTGCTCGGCTTCTGCAAAGAGAAGCGACGTTGTTGTAAAGGGCTTGGAAGAGCCTTACGCAAAACGCACAGTAGAAGGTGACTTGGGTATGAGATACTCAGCACTAGGCGTTTTGGAATCGCTGACAGTGGAAGAGCGCCGACTCATCGATTTTGATGAAGGCGTAGATCTTGTAAAAGAGTTGACTTACCGTCATGAAAACGTTGACACAATCCCAAGCAACGACCACGAAAGAAAAATTGACCGTATCATGGGACAAATCTGCGTGGACAAGGCAATGGAAAGACACGTTGGCCGTATGGAAGAAATGTACACCCCAATGGGTATGCTTT
>JAZQUN010000119.1:0-15215 GCA_045631385.1 Clostridia bacterium | reverse complement strand
CCACTTTTCACCCCATTTGATGGTAGCCATGTCGTTCTGTGAGCCAAGGAGTTGCTGCTTGCTGTTGTCTTCCTAAGACCGCATGGATTTTACATTGCAATGGCAATTGTTGGTACAATCACGGCAATAGAAGTCGGATCGTAGCCATGTCGTTCTGTGGGCCAAGGAGTTGTTATCAGGTCTTGTCTTCCTAAGACCGCTTGGCCTCCGACTTCAATGTAAAATACGTGCGTCATGTTGCCCATGGTTGGCATCATCATGTTAGCGTAGGTGTTTGCCTTGGTTGCAACTGTGCGAAGTTGATCGTTGATAGCGTCGTTTTCGTCCATTACGGCTTGCTCGTGATTAAACACCTTGATGACCTTTTGACCGGCAATCATTTCTTCTACGTGGCCGGTCAACTTACCAATTGCTTGTTGTTGAGCAACAAAGTTTTTCTTGGACAAACTACCAAAGGTCTTGGTTACTACAAACATACCCACTACCATAAGTGCCACCAATGCCAGCATATACCACGAGTTAATTTGTGCCGAAATGGTTATCATTGACGCTACTACTGCAATTACCTGCAACACGCATTGCACCAAATTTGGTAACACGCGCGAATAAAACTCGCTCATTACGTCAATATCGTTGGTAAAGTGGCTCATCAAATCGCCGTGTGTGTGCGTATCAAAAAAGCTGATAGGTAGCTTTTGCATGTGGTTGAACAAATCTACACGCATGCGATAAAGCGAGTCGGCTGAAATGTGTATAAACATCAAGTTTAGCACGTAATTGCCCAGTATTGCGATTAGGTACATACCAATAAGTATGCCTACCATTGCGCCCAAAAATTGCAGCTTGCTGTCAAAGGTAATGGATATCCACAAAAAATTGAATGTTGGCGTTGGGTTTGCACCACCTAAACCTTTAATAAGCGGAGTAAGCATAACCGTTCCGCCTACGTTGCCAAATAGATACAACAGTATCATAAAAAATGATACGATAAGTCTGCCCTTATATGGTTTGAGATAACTAAACAATCTAAAGAATACGTCCTTAGACATCTTCATTGGGGGACGTTGTACTACTTTTTTGTTTTTCATTGTTGTTCCCCCTTTTGTTGCGAATTGTAAACTTCTTGATAAATTGTGTTGCGCGCAAGCAACTCACTGTGAGTGCCTACATCGTCTATCTTGCCTTCGTCTACTACGATGATTTGGTCACAGTCTTGCACCGAACTGATACGTTGTGCAATTATGATAACCGTCATATCCTTGTCCAACTGCTTAAGACCTTCCCTTATTTTGGCGTCGGTTGCCGTATCTACTGCACTGGTGCTGTCGTCCAAAATCATTATTTTTGGTCGCTTTAGCAATGCCCTTGCAATGCAAAGACGTTGCTTTTGTCCACCCGAAACGTTTACGCCACCTTGTCCCAAATCCGTTTGGTAACCGTCAGGAAAGCTTGTTACAAAGTCGTGTGCTTGAGCAATTTTACAAGCCTCTACAATTTGCGTCGTGGTTGCGTTTTCGTTGCCCCAACGAAGGTTGCTTTCGATTGTTCCACTGAATAGCAAATTCTTTTGCAACACCATTGATACGCCGTCACGAAGGTTTTTAAGCTTGTACTCTTTTACGTTTGTGCCGTCTACATAAACTGCACCATCAATGCAATCGTAAAAGCGTGGGATAAGTTGCACGATACTGCTTTTACCCTCGCCCGTGCCACCAATAATACCCACCGTTTGGCCACTTTCGATTGTCAAGTTGATGTTGGTTAGCGTCAAGTTGTCCGGGTTGTTAGTGTAGGAAAAGTTGACGTTTCTAAACTCGATTTTGCCACTACCAACGCTTTTGTCGTTGCCACCGTCGACAATGTCACTTTGCTCGTTTAGCACTTCTTCAATACGCACAATAGACGCTCGTGAAAGTACAAGTTGAATGATAACCATGCAAACCATCATTACGCTCATCAGTATTTGCGTGGAGTAACTAATAAGGCTTGTCAATGCACCGCTTTGCATTGTTCCTGCAACCATACGGTTGCCCCCAATTGCCAAAATTGCAACTATCGTCATGTAAATGATAAGCATGCTTACAGGGTGCATAAACGCCATAAGCCTTTCGCAGGCAACACGGGCAAACTTTACGATGCTTGCACTCTTGTCGTATTTGTCTTGCTCGTAATCTTCCCTTACGTATGCCTTTACAACACGTGATGCAACCAAGTTTTCTTGAATGGATGCATTCATTTGGTCGTAGGAATTTACAAGCTTTTTAAACAATGGATGTGCAAATACAGACAACACTGCAATGAAAACACCCAGGACAGGGATGGCTACAAAAAATACCCAGCTGATATCCGGCGCCATACGGTAGGCAAATACCGTTGCTGTAATTAGCATCAACGGAGCGCGCACTACAACACGCAAAAGTTGCATGTAACTTTGTTGAGCGTTGTTGACGTCGGTTATACAACGTGTAACAAGCCCTGCCGTGCTAAACTTGTCTATGCTTGTAAAGGAAAAATCTTGTACCTTGTTAAACAAGCCTTTGCGAAGATTAGATGCAAAGCCACTACCTGCAATAGCAACCGTACGGCCTGCCATCATACCAAAAAACAACGCACACAAAGCCGTCGCAAGACAAATTCCCCCAAGCAGCCACAACAGACTTGTGCCACTTGCAAATTGTGGATTATTTGTCAAAAACTTGTCCCAAAAGGCAACGTTACCCTCTGCGCCAATTTGATACTGACCAGTGGCAACACGCCCTGCGACGTCTACAATGTACGCCATAAGCGTTGGTATCAATACGTCTAATATTACTTCAAACACAATGAATACAGGCGTCAATATGGACGGCAAACGGTATCCCTTGGAATACTTTGCAAAAATTTTGAACATAGCCTACTCCTTACTTGTCAAGTTTGCCTTGACTTTATCCATCACTGCAAAAAAGGTTGCAAGTTCGTGTTGAGTGATACCACTTGTAAGCAAACTTTCCATCTTTTCTATTTCCTTTACTACTTCTTTGTGCATTTGCACAGCCTTGTCTGTAAGCACCAACTTTTTAAGTCGTGCATCATGCGCAACAGGTTGACGCAAAATCAAACCGTTTTTTTCCATCAACGTAAGCATTTGGGTGGCTGTGGAACGTCTGATTTCAAAGCGCTTTTCCAAATCCTTTTGATATACTTCTTGTTGTTGATTGTTGTACAAATATCCGATGACAAAGCCATGCATACCGGTCAACTCTTGACTGAGTTTGATAGCATCTGTTTCGCCCATTTTTCTGCGTACAAGATTGCTTACGCATCTGCACTCCATACCGATTGATCTGTTCATAAACTTCTCCGATAATTGTTAGGATACTAACATTTTACACCACAACTATTTAGTCGTCAAGTAATTTCGATAAAATTGTTAGGTTGCTAACAAATTTTGCCACAAAAAGACAAAACTCCCCAATCAATTTGGAGAGTTTTTTCTTATGTGATATTTAGTTACTTGTTTTTGGTAAAAAACACGGCGTTGCCCGCACCCAAAAGCTCTTCTAGTTCGTACAAAATTCCAGGGCACTCACGGACGGTGGTCTTTAGGTTGTACACCTTGCCTGCCATCTTAAGCTTTACTGCTAGCTCACCTTGATAGCCCGAAAGTATTGCTTGCGCCTTGTCAAACACGTCGTCGTTTCGCACTTCCATCTTGAGCCACAACACAGGTTTCTCTTGCTCGTCAGGTTTGTGGTATTGCTCCTTTTCGGTAAAGTTTTTAGGGTTTATTACTTCCCTTACGCCAATTTTGTAACCATCGCGGCTCTCGGACAAATTGCCCTTTACCACCACAAAGGCGTCTTCGACAAACAGCGTCTTAAACTTTTCGTATTGATCGCCATATAAGCCCACTTCTACCGAGCCAAACGGATCTTCCAACACGCCAAACGCCATCATTTTGTTGTCTTTGCCCTTTACAACGCGAAGTTCGTGCAAAATGCCGCCGGCTGTAACAAAGCGTTTTTCTACTACTGGAGTAATTTCCGTTTCGTTACCGTAGTCGTCCACCGTCTTGATTGGCAAAATTTCTTCCGTTTTGAAGGTGAAGTGCATCTTTTTGTTGTAATCTTCGTAATCGTCTAGCGGCGAGCCACTCATGTAGAAACCAAGCACTTCCTTTTCAAATCCGTACAAAATTTCTTTGCTAAACTCCTTGACAGGCTCGTGCTGTGGAGCAACTTCCATCTTGAGATCTGTAAACATATCAAACAACGACATTTGACCGTCGGCTTGACGTTTTTTGCTTTCGATAACAGCATCAAGCTCTTCTTGATACCATTGCAACATATCTGCACGTGTACGACCAAAGCAGTCAAATGCGCCGCCCTTGATCATATTTTCTACCAAGCGTTTGTTTAAAAACTTGTGACAGCGCTCAAACAAATCATGCATAGAAGCAAATTCGCCTTTTTTGCGCTCGTCAACAATGCTCTGTACGATACCAACGCCTACGTTACGTATTGCACCCAAGCCAAAGCGAAGCGCACCGTTGTCTACGGTAAAGTCTGCTTGCGACTTGTTGATGCATGGTGGCAAAATTGATATGTTTTTGCTCTTTGCGTAAGACGTGTACTTTTTGATGTCGTCGGTGTTGCTGATGCGGTTGTTAAGCATTGCGCAAATCAACTCTACTGGATGGTAGCGCTTGAGATATGCTGTTTGGTAGCATACGTATGCGTAGCAAGTAGCGTGACTCTTGTTGAATGCATATTGCGAAAATGCAAACAATTGGTTCCATACGTCGTTTGCAACTTCTTCTGGAATACCGTTTTTGATACAACCAGGCACTTCTTCGCCGTGGTCGGTTGTACCACCGTATCTAAACAATTTGCCCAGCTTTTCCATCATGTCAAGCTTTTTCTTGCTCATGGCGTAGCGAACGTTGTCGGCAAGTGCTACGGAAAATCCGCCCAACTTACGAACAATTTGCATAACTTGCTCTTGATATACGATACAACCGTTTGTTACACCCAAAATTTCTTCCATTTGTGGATGCAAGTACTTGATTGTAGATCTGTCGCGTTTGCCTGTGATGTAGTTGTCGATAAACTGCATTGGGCCAGGACGATACAAGCTGATACCAGCGATGATATCTTCTAGACCGTCTGGTTGCATACGGTGCATCAAATCACGCATACCGCCACTTTCTAGTTGGAAAATACACATTGTATCACCAGAAGAAATAGTCTTAAACACTTCGGGATCGTCGTAATCGCTTTGAGAAAAATCTATCACTTTGCCCGTTTGCTCGTATACATAGTCAACGGCTTTTTTGATATCGGTTAGTGTACGCAAACCCAAAAAGTCCATCTTAAGAAGACCGGCTTGCTCTACTTCCGACATGTTGAATTGGGTAGTGATGATACCACCGTTTTCCACACTACCACCGTTGGTTTGTAGTGGTACGTGATCGGCAATTTTTTCGTTACAGATAACAACGCCTGCTGCGTGCATGCCTGGTTGACGTGGAGAGCCTTCCAGCTTCATTGCAATATCCAGTACCTTGTGTGTTGCTGGATCTTCGTAGGCATCGACAAGCTCCTTGGATACAAAGGTATCTTCGGGCTTTTTGTACTTTGCTTTGCCAAGCAAATGGCGCAAAGTGTACTTAAACATATCCGGCACCATCTTTGCTAGACGGTTAGCTTCGGCAATTGGCAAACGCAACACGCGAGCAACGTCACGAATAGCGTTTTTGGTTGCCATTGTACCAAACGTGATGATTTGAGTAACTTTGCCGTCGCCGTACTTTTTGTGTACGTAATCAATTACTTCGCCACGACGCTCCATGCAAAAGTCGACGTCAAAGTCGGGCATAGTTTTACGTTGTGGATTCAAAAAGCGTTCAAACAACAAGTTGTAGCGCAACGGCTCGATATCGGTGATACCAATTAGGTAAGCAATGATACTACCAGCACCACTACCACGACCAGGTCCTACTGGGATACCATTGGTCTTTGCGTAGTTGATAAAGTCCCAAACGATTAGGTAGTAGTCAACAAAACCCATGTCGCAAATTACGTTGAATTCGTGCTCGATACGATGACGAATTTCTGGCGTTTCTTGTTTGTAGCGCTTGATAAGACCTTCTTCAATTATCTTACGGAAAAACTCTTTTTGAGTAAGTCCATCAGGAGGAGTATAGGTTGGTAGCAACTTTTCTTTTTTAAGTTCTACGTTGCACTTATCGGCAATTTCTAGTGTATTGGTTACTGCATCTGGACAATCTTTGAAAAGACTTGCCATTTCGTCGTAATCTTTTAGGTAGAAAGACGTTCCTTCAAAACGCATACGATTTGGCTCGTCGGCGTATCTGCCTGTTTGAACGCAAAGCATGATGTCTTGTGGCTCGGCGTCTTCTTCGTTGAGATAGTGAACGTCGTTTGTTACAACTAGTTTGATATCCAACTCTCTAGCCAATGCAATCAGCTGTGGCATTACTGCACGTTCGTCGGCAATGGCATGGTCTTGAATTTCGATGTAGTAGTCGTCGCCAAAAAGCTCCTTATATTGCAAAGCAAGTGCTTTAGCATCATCAGGACGGTCTGCCAAAAACAAACGTGGAAGTTGTCCTGCAATACATGCAGACAAACAAATTAGACCTTCGCTGTGTTGTTTCAACGTCTTGAAGTCCAATCTTGGCTTGTAGTAAAAGCCATCTACAAAAGCGATGGAGTTTAGTCGACACAAGTTTTTGTAGCCTTCGTTGTTTTTAGCAAGCAAAACCAAGTGGAAGTACTCTTTGTTGTCGTAGCTTTTGCTGTGCAAATCTTCGCACATGTACACTTCGCAACCCAAGATTGGCTTTACACCTTTAGCAATTGCTGCATGATAAAACTTCCAAGCACAGTACATATTACCGTGGTCGGTTACTGCAACTGCGGGCATGTTGTACTCGATACACTTATCCAAAAGTGGCTCGATACGTGTTGCACCGTCTAGCAGGCTGTATTCGGTATGCAAATGCAAATGAACGAATGGTTTATTGCTCATTGTCTTCTCCTTGGTTGATGTCTTTGCTCAACTCCACAAGCCTGTCCAAGCGGTGACGAATACCGCTTTTGCTGATGCCTGTCTTTTGAGCAAGTTCTTCTAGTGTTGCTTCGGGGTTGTTTAGACGCAACCTTGCCACGTCTTGCAGTTGAGTAGTAAGCAAAGCAAGTTTACCTGCCTGTTTCAACAAATTGATGGCTTCTATTTGCTTGTTGCTTGCCAAAATTGCCTTGTCAATGTTTGCGCTGATGCAGTTGCTTTGACGGTTGGCAACGTTTCGAAGGTTACGCTCGATCATTACGTTTTCGATTTCTAACTTGGATTTCATTGCGTTGAGATACACCAAAAAGTCGGCAATGTTTTCTGGCTTTTTGAGATACAACACAACGTGGCTTTTGCGTTTGGTCATTTTGAAGTCAAAGCCAAGCCAGTTTAGTAGTTCCAACACACTTTGAGCAAACATTTGATCGCCAAACACCATTTCCATGTGGTAGCGTTGTCCTTTTTTGCTTTCGGTAAAGTCTTCGGACATTACTGGTACTGTGATAGAGCCACAGCACAAAAACAACGCTTTCAAAAATACTCTTCTGCAGCAATCGTTGTCGTCAAAGAAGTTGTTTGTTTTGTTTTCTATTTGCAACAGACCTTGCTCGTCGTAATGGATAAGTTTAAGTTTTTCTACAATTTCTAGGTCAAACTTGGCATTAAAAATTACGTTGCCGCTAAAGGTGTTGGTGTTTTCACTTTGGATTTTTGACGTCTTGCCGTACTGTTGCTTAACAAGTTTGCAGGCAAGGTTTAGAATATCGTTGTTTTCGGTAGAAACAGCCAACGCCAAGCCCTTTGACGTAAAGGTTAGGCTTCCTAGCGTCTTAAAAACTGCATACAAAAACACGTCTACGCAACAATTTTTTAGGTGGTAGATGCTTTTGTAAATTTCGTTTTTAGTTTGTCTAGAAAATGTAAGTTGGTTGCTCATAGTTGTTATCTCAATTTCATTTCGGGAAGTTTTTCCCAGTTTACAATTTTGGATTTGTCAATGTTTAGTCTATCCACTACTGCAAGTGGAACACTTACGTCGCCTATTCTTTCGGGACGGTGTCCGTCGCTGTTGAGGATAAACTTTACACCCATATCGTACAAGGTCATCACTTCGTCGTCCGTCATGTTGACGCGTTTGCCGTTTAGCTCGACGTATACGTCGTAATCAACGGCTGCCTTGCCTACTTCCTTTACAAATGCAGGAATCCCGTAGTTTAGGTGCGCCAAAACGTTGATTTTGCCACTTGTTACGGCTTGTACCATTGCCTTGGTATACTTGCGACGTTGACTGTCGGTGTATTCCTTCCAGTTGGCAAAAAGTGCAGGAATGTTGTATCTAAACGAATCGGCAACACTTTTGCCCCAAACTGCCTTGTGGTAGCCGGCAACAACGTAGTCAAACAAGTCACGCTCTTGTGGGGATAGGTCAATTTGACCATCACTTGTGTATATGTTGGCTTCGATACCAAGCAAACACTCTACAGAAAAATCTGCTTTGTATTGCTCCATAAGTCTACGCATTTTTTCTACGTCACGAAGTTTCATCCCACGGGCAATGTGTCTAAATCCGTGATCGGTGATACCAACCTGCTTTAGTCCCACCTTGTCGGCAGCAGCAAGCGTTTGTATAAGCGTGCCGTGGCCATCGCTGTTTTTAGTGTGGGTGTGGTAATCGCCCAAAATTGTCTGTTTCATCGCCAAATCCTGTGGTTTTTACTTCCAAAGTTAGTTGCTCGCCAAATTGCAGATAAACCTGCTCTTTGATGTGCCGTAATAATAAGTATATATCATAAGAGCTTGATTTGTCAATATTTATTACAAAACCCGCATGGATATTTGATACTTTTGCACCACCAATTTGGTAGTTTTTGAGCCCAGCTTTGTCTATCAACATTGATGCTGTTCCGCTTGCGTTGAAAAATGCCGAGCCAAAACTTTTTTCGCCTATTGGTTGAGTGGCTCTTTTTCTTTCCATCATTTGCTTTTGTTGGCTTTTAATTTGCTTGCTATCTCCACGCTTAAGTCGCAGTTTTGCTGTAACCACCACTTTGCTGGTATCTGCAAACGTGCTAGTGCGCCTACCAAATGCACATTGATGCAATTTTGCAGTTTTTAGTCTGTTGCCATCTAGATACCACACCTTTTTTACAACGGATGAAGTAGTTTGACCAAAGCAGCCTGCATTCATTACTACCGCACCACCCACCGTTGCAGGCAAACAGTACCAACATTGCACTCCAGAGAGCCCCCTTTGTGCACAAAAAGTGGCAACCCTTGCCGTGTTTGCTCCACATTGACACCATACCGTAGTCGCAAAACGACGAATTTTTGCCATCTTTGTAGTACACACAACCAAGCCGACAAAGTCGTCGTCACTTGCCAAAAAGTTGCTTCCCCTACCCAAAACAAGCCACTTTACTTGACGTTTTTGTGCGTGTTTTAAGCAGTATTTAAGCTGTTTTACGGTTGTGGGATACGCCAAAATAGATATTTTTCCACCACAACCAATGGTGGTGATATCTGCAAAAGCTTTGTTGGTAAACACCGCAACTTTTTTGTGTAATTTCCGATACAATTCTGCCAAATTTTGTTGCATTTTTACTCTCCTTTGTGCAGTAACACACTATCAACAAATGCATTAGGAACATAAAAGTTGGGCAAACAATCTTGCGCTTGTTTCATCCAGCCGTCAGCATAGACCGTCAAATTTGTTGGCGAAAGCAAATAGGTGTCGCTCAACGACAACTGCACGCTTTTGCTAGTAAGATGCTCAACAAAGCTTTGGCAATACTCCGTCTTTTGTCCTGCAGAGTTGCTTATGCCAACGTACTGCACCAAGTCGGTGTAGCTGGGCAACACGCTAAATTCCAAATCGTCAATTTTGCCTTGGCTAACCTTGTTGGAAAGTCTATAAACGTCACGTTGTGTACCCAACAAAACAACAAAGTTTTTGCCACCTACAAACTGCTCGTATGCTTGGTATTGCGTGAGCTTGCTATACCCCTTTTCGTTACCACTCAAGGCAGACAAGGGGCTGTTAAACTCGCCAGTTCCCCATCCAAGAGACGCCAGCGTTAGCTTGTTTTTGCCAACTTTTACTTGCATGCCACAATTACTAGCGTTGCTCACCAAGTCGTCTATTCCCAATGTGTCCAAATGCTTTTGCCTAGCAAACAAAGCGTAAAATCCTGTGCTGTACGCCAAGGCATACTGCGTATTGCCTACGCTACCTGCCGTCAAAAAGTTGTCCAACACGTACTGCGTAGACGTTTCTAGCGGCTGCAAACAAGCTAGCAAGGCGTTTCCTGTGCCAACGGAAAAAGACACAAGGTCAAAGCTTTCGCCTGCTGACAGCTTATCTATAGCCTGCTGATGAGTGTAGGTAGTAACGCATACGTAGATGCCTTTGTTTGCCTTTTCAAACTGACGCGCCACGCTGTTGAGCCAACTTTTTCGGCTACTGCTACCACCTTCAAAGGTTTCGACGTGCCACAAATCTAGCACTCCACGAAACACCCCTTGTTGCGTAGGTGACGCATTGAGCAAAGGCAACAAATTGCAAAAGCAAAACACTACAAATACTGCTAAAACTAGCGACAAAACAATTTTTAACATACAATTAGTTTATTAAACGGTAGTAAATTTTATGTTTTAGCCTATACCCATACAACAAAAAAAGGCTCTCGATTGAGAGCCTTTGAAGTAATTTGTTTGTTAAAGTTTGCGTAGTTGGTTGGTAAAGTTGATGCCAAATCTGCGATCTTCCCACTTGGTATCCAAGATGCTGTTGTACACAAACGATGACGCTAGGCTTGTTGCTTGCACAAGGCTACTACCACGTAGCAAAGTAGAAATCAACACCGATGCAAACACGTCACCTGTACCCGAGTACTTGATAGGACAACGGTCGTTGGTTACAAAGCGTACACCGGTAGGCTCTACCACCACGTTGGCAATCATATCTGGCATTTCTACACCAGTAATTACCGCACTTTTGACTTGCAGTTTATCCAAGATGCCGTCAAACGCCTTGGCAACCACAGCCAAGTAGCCTGGCTTGTCGCTTTCTGCCACAAGTTGCTCGTAATCCACGTCACAAAGCAAGCACGCTTCGGTGATGTTTGGAAAGATGCAGTCTGCACCCGCCATCAAGCTTTTCATGCTAGCAACGTAGCTGCCGTCGTACAAAGGGTACAATTTGCCGTTGTCACCCATAATAGGATCAACAAACAAACTTGCGCCCGTTGGCAAAAAGTCGCTCACAGCCCTTTTTACAGCCTGTAATTGCTCTAAACTGGTCAAAAACCCAGTGTAGATAGCATCTAGCTGTGTTTGAGCGCTTGCATGCGCCACAAAGTTGTAAATATCATCGTTAGCGACGTATCTAAAGCCTTCAAATCCCGTTTGGGCAGAAAACGCACCAGATACCACCGGCACAACGTAGTGCCCTGCCGAAGAAAACACCGGCAACGATGCCATAAGCGAACAGTTGCCTAGTCCAGACAAATCGGTTAGTATTGCTACCTTTTTCATTTGCCGTCCCCCTTGTTGCTGTCGGTAATAGATACCAAAGTTTTAAGCGGAACGCCCCTTACAATAAGCATAACGGCAACGCCAACGATAAATCCAGCCACCACACCAATTACTGCCAAGTACGGCATGTACGAGTACATTTCCGGAGTGGAAGATATCATACAGAACACAATGTTTTGCACCAAATTGTGCACTACTGCCGATACCACAGATACGGCAATTACGGAAATTTTTGGATAAAGGGTGTACACCAACAAAATAGATACAACAACGCTTACAAGGCCTGCCGACATGCTGTACATAAGCGTTGACATGTTGCCTGTAAACATACTGCCAAGCAAGGTGCGTACAAGCACAACAATGATGGCATCAACAGGCCCAAGCACTATCAACGCAAGCAGCGAAAAAATGTTAGAAAGTCCCATTTTTGCGCCAGGCAAAAACAATGGTGGAAAAAGACTTTCTACCAAGAACATAATCAAACTCATTGCTGTAAAAACTGCAAGAGTACTTATTCGCTTTGCTGTAAGTTTTGTTTGTTTCATTGTTAAATCAAAATGTAATCGTTACCTGCCCCATCGGCAACAACCTTGATACCGTGTGGATTGCAGATAATAGTTGCTTTTTTAGTTGTAATTGCAGGGAAGTAGTTGACACACTCTTTGTGCAAACCGCAGTTGGCATCAACAACCTTTGCAGTGGCTTTTCCGTTGTCGTTGGTAATTTCTACCACGTTGAAATCGCCTGTTTTTGTGTTGGTTACAGTAACGGTAAGTTTGCCGTTTGATTGCGTTACGTCTACAGCAAAGTTTTCTACTTGCTCGGCAACGTATTCGCCTGTGTCTGCCTTGTATACAAACAAGCGTTGACCGTTGAAGCACTCGATGGCTATTGTTGTAGGAGAATCTGTTTCTCTACCAAATACAAAGCCTGCAAACAGTGATACTATCAGTACCACCACCAAGCCGTAAACAATCACGTCAGGAGTCTTAAAAAACTTGTCTGCTCTGACATTAGCAATGCGCTGAGCCGGCGAAACTGCCTTGCTTAGCACCAGCTTGACAATGACAAAAATCACCAAGGCTACGCCACATACGGACAAAACTGCCACTACTATTGTTTTTTGGCTGGCGTGTGACAATTTGTTTTCGTCAAAGGTAACAACCTTGTTGCCGTCAACCATTTCTACCTTGGTGGCAAAGTCGAAGTTGGCATCCTTTTTTGCAAACTTGTTTTCTTCCACGTTGGTGTAGACAAACGAGTTGTTTTTGTTGCCTACAACCGAGCTTACTTCAAACTTGCTGCCATAGTTGGCATTTGTCAAAAACGATTTCAAGTTGTCTTTGCCAAGCACCGTCAACGCCGTTGTCCAGCAATCGGCCTCGCCTGCAAATGCGCCACTATCCAAACTGCTAATTACCGTGACCGTTTCGACGGTAGATGTTGTTGGGCGACCTGTCTTGCAATCGACAATGTGGCTGTATCTTGTGCCATTTGGCATAGAGTACTGACGAATATATTGTCCACTTGTAGAAAGTGTCGAGTTGGATGTTTGCACCGAAACGTACGCTTGCCACATATTAAACGGATTTTGGAAGCCAAATGTAAATGGCGAGCCGTCTGGCAAGGTAGAGTACGCCATACTGCTGCTACCTGCATTGACGTAGTAGTGTAGATAGCCAAACTCGCCAAGCAAGCTGATGATACCATCCACCACGTAGCCCTTTGCTACACCACCAAGATCCAACCATTGACTGTAAGATACGCCGTCTACAACAACGTTTGGACACGTTTTTGTTACAAAGTAGCTGTCGCCAACATTTTCCAACAAAACGGAGTCAAAATCGCAAAGCGTCTTGAAAGCATCGATATACTTTTGATCAGGCTCTGGCAAATACCAAGATTCATAGCCTTGCTTTTTGTAGGTTTGCCACTCACGGTCGTAAGGCAAAACACCATTGTAACCATAGGTACGGGAGGAAAATCCCCACAAATCCACCAAACGATAGCTTGCAGGGTTGTACGCGCCATCGGTTGTTTGATACATTTGCTTTGCCATCACAAGCATTTCGTAGGTCAACAAACTTACTTCTACACGCTCGCCACTGTTGGCATCGTTGATGCGACGCAAATCGGTTGGTTCGCTTGGACTACCCACCAACGCCTGCGTGTCAGCGCATCTATCCACCGACACCACGTAGGAATCGACACGGGACGAAAACTCGACAAACTTGGCATCGGTTTTGTCAATGTCGTCGCCATATACGTAGATGCTGACAGGGATACGACTGTTACCAAAATACTCGCCGTAAAACAATGCGCCCGTGTAACCTGCATCGGTAAAGTCGCTTACGTAGTACGTAGGCGTAGCAGCACCAGCACATGTTGGCAACAATGCAACTGCAACAATCAATATGACGACAATCATCAGTGCCGTTTTTGTAAAAGTACGTGTTTGTTTCATATCAATTAATTATAACACTTTTTTGCAAATTAAACAACTTTATTATATATATTTTACGCCATTGCCTTTTTTATGCAACAAAAAAAGGCATTTGAAACTCAAATACCTTTGATTGTACTTAATCTAAATTATTTAGGAAGCTTTGCCAAGGCGTTTTGAACTGCAAGGATCACACGACCGCTAGATTGTGTAGCACCTGCAATTGCTGTGATACCTTCAATAGCAGACGGATACCCTCTATTGTCAAAGGAAACAACAACAGCATTTACCATATCAACCGACATGCCATCAAAGCTATCAATAAAAGTTGCTTCGCCTTCTTCCCAAATTGCTTTGTCTGTCCAATTGTCCGAAAGGTTTGTGTATGAATCTGTGTCAATAGACGTAATTGCTACCAGTTGAATAACGTTTTCACAAACGTAAACCACAACCTTTACACCGTAATAATCACCAGGTGAGTATAGATTTTCAGCTTTATATTCGCCTGTTAACCTATAGGTTACTATCTTGTTTGTAACGCCTAAAGCATCTTGAATTGCAAGTATAACGTGAGCACAGGGCAAGAGAATTTCATCTAAATACTCAATACCCTCTATTTCCTCAATCTCACCGTTATCAAAGCAATAAACTTTTATGGCAGAAATTTCATGAGCTGTTTTGCCAACAAGACTATCTAAAAAAGATTCCTTTTCGTCTTGCCATACCTGCTTGCTTAGATTTGTAGGAGCATTAACCAGCGTTGCAGATTCTTCTTGCAACTGTATTGATGCAATTTCTCCCTTTTTAGTTTTCACCGTAACCTTTGCACCATAATAAACACCTGAGTAATTGTCAACCTGATAGCGATATTCACCCTCAAAAGTCTCCATTCCTTCATTACAAGCAGCAAACGGGACTAGGCTCAACAACAAAAGGACAACAACCAAAACCGTCATTAATCTTTTCATAACATCTCCTCCATTGTGTATAACTTTGATCTAATTATATAATTGGGGGGGGGGTAGTTGTCAACTATTTAAAGCAACAAAAAAAGGCATTTGAATTTCAAATGCCTTTGATTGTAACAATTACTTGTAATTATTTGCTCAATGCGTTTTGGAAAGCAAGGATTACACGACCAGAAGATTGTGTAGCACCTGTAACG
>JAZQUN010000118.1:0-1595 GCA_045631385.1 Clostridia bacterium | reverse complement strand
GGCAATGTCGGCACACTTTGCGCTCAATTTGCACTTTGGCACAGTTGAGCAAGTCTTTGACGTTGTTTCTCCTGTTTGTCAGCTTGTTTGTGCTGATATGGATGGAACAAACGCTTTTGAGTTTACTGCAAGCAAGCCTGTTGCGTTGTTGCTAGGCAACGAAGGCAATGGTGTGAGCCAATTTGCAAAAACCAACTGCCACAGCGTAGTAAGTTTGCCGATGAAAAACAACCTAGAGTCACTTAACGTTGCTGTTGCAGGTAGTGTATTGATGTATTTACTGTAAGAAGGAGATTAAACCATGTCCGGACATAGCAAATGGAATAATATTAAAAACAAAAAAGCAAAGGGCGACGCTGCTCGCTCCAAAATCTTTACAAAGCTTGGCCGTGAAATTGCCGTAGCAGTAAAAGCTGGTGGCCCAGATATCAACAGCAACAGCAAATTGTACGACGTAGTGCAAAAGGCAAAGGCAAGCAATATGCCAAACGACAACATCACTCGTAGCATCAAAAAGGCAAGTGGCGAACTTAACACAGTTGACTACACCGAAATGCTTTACGAAGGCTACGGTCCTGGTGGTAGCGCAGTAGTAGTAGAGTGCTTGACAGATAACAAAAACCGTACTGCAGGTGACGTAAGATGCGCATTTGATAAGCACGGTGGTAGCCTTGGTCAATCCAACAGCGTAACGTTTATGTTTGATCGTAAGGGCGTAGTAGTTGCAGAAAACGTAGTAGGTCTTGATGAAGACACAGCATTTGAACTTGCAATCGAGTCAGGCGCAGATGACGTGCTTGTAGAAGATGGCATTGTAGAAATGTACTGTGACATTTCTACACTTCCTTCCGTAAGAGATGCTGTAGTAGAAAAGGGACTTAACCTTGTTTCTGCTGAAATGAGCTGGTTGCCACAAAACACAGTAACACTTGACGGCGACAACCTTGTAAAGTTCCAAAAGATGATTGATATGTTGGAAGACTTTGACGACGTTCAAAACGTTTTCCACAACGTAGAATTGCCTGACGAAGAGTAATTTACAAACCGATTTGCGTAAGCAAGTCGGTTTTTTAACTATTCTTAACCCTCTTGCTTGACTTAGCTTCGTTTATGTTGTATTATTTGTGTGTCGTTGCTCTATGTAAGATTAATAGGGTCTATTTGAGAGGAAAATATGGGTTTTGGATTTGCATCAGATACTAAAATTGAATTAATATTAAGGGAGGCTTTAGTTAGAGAGGGGATAGCATTTGTAGAACAGTACCGTATCTATGAAAAAGGTTCCCTTAGCCCTAAGTATGTGATTGACTTTCTTATACGGTTCAATAATAAAGAGTTAATTGTTGAATGTGATGGTTTTTCATACCATACCAGCGACTTTGATATTGATAGAGATTTACGTAGGGAAAGTTGGTTGAAAAGTCATGGTTATACAAATATTTTGCATTTTACAACTTCGCAAATTACAAAAGAATTGAATACAGTTATTAATGTAATAAAGCACAATTTGGGCATACAGCAATTTTTGCCAGAAGAACTTGAATTTAAGGGTGTTAAAATTAAATCAACTCAAATAATAAATATCTTGGATGAAG
>JAZQUN010000117.1:0-16404 GCA_045631385.1 Clostridia bacterium | reverse complement strand
TGTTTTACGCCCAAATCTTTGGCGAAAACTCTATCTTTGTGCAACAACAAAACCCTACAGGAAACGAATTTATTGATATGCTTTGGCGCATGATACCTGTGCTTATCAAGACAATTCAGATCTTGGCATTGACACAATTAGCATCACTAATAATCCGAACAATCATCCGCAAGGCAAAGAAACGCAACAACCGCGGCATCACAATATCGCGCATGTTGGAAAGCCTTGTTAAGTGGATTTTCTTGATTGTTACAGTTTTGTTGGTGCTTGGCGCATGGGGTGTAGATACCAGCACGCTTATTGCCAGCGCAGGTGTAGTAACGTTGATTGTTGGTCTTGGCGCACAAAGCCTTGTAGCTGATATCGTAGCGGGCTTGTTTATCGTTGTAGAAGGTGATTTTCAAGTTGGCGACATTGTTATTGTAAACGGTTGGCGTGGTACAGTGCGCGAAATTGGTATCCGTACAACCAAATTGGTTGATGCTAGCGGCGACGTAAATATTGTAAACAACAGCGAGATTACAACTGTTATCAACCAGTCGCAAAATGACTCTCTTGCGCAAATCTACGTCGGCATTGCTTACGACCAACCACTAGATAAAGTAGAAAAGGTAATTGCGGACAACCTTGACAGCATTGCTCAAAAAATACCTGCTATCACAGGCGGACTTTCTTACCGCGGTGTGTCCAAGCTTGGCGAATCCACTGTAGAATTGTTTTTTGCTGCAAACTGCTTGGAGTCAGATCGTTTCCAAGTTCAACGTGATATGAACAAAGAAATCAAGTTGTTGTTTGATGCGAATGGTATCGAAATTGCTTTCCCACAAGTAGTAGTGCATCAAGCCGAATCCAAAAACAAATAGTTTTGCCTGTAAAAGCCCTTGCAAATGTTGCTTGGGCTTTTATTTTGCAAAAAATTGAAAAAGTTTGCAAAAAACTTTTGTCAAACAGTTGTGTTTTTTGTTGTGTTGTGCTATTATATTTAAGCACTCAATTTTGCCGAAGTGGTGGAATGGCAGACGCGTCGGACTCAAAATCCGATGTAGGCGACTACGTGTGGGTTCAAGTCCCACCTTCGGCACCAACTAAAAGGACAAGCAAACGCTTGTCCTTTTTTATTTTTGTAAACCTATTGAATTATTTGTATAGTTGTACTATAATGTAAGTGCCTACATGGGTAGTATTGGTTTTAGGTGTAAAAATGTGCAAAATTAGTATTGATCAACTTTCATACCATATCAACAATTTTTCGGTTAACGAAATTGCTTATGCAAAACAGTTGTATAGCAAGGTTGTACAGCGCTATCCACTTGTTAAAACTGTTTTGGATGATAACTTTGCTAAGCTGGATTTGACCAACCAAGTTGTTGATAAACATGCAATCAAAATGACACTTGCATTTGCCCATACAGCAAGCTTTTCTGACGATTTGCAAGATGAAAACCAACTTTGCAAAATGATTAAATCAATGTTTGTCAATTTTACTCCTGCAATAGTGAAAAATTTGGACAGATTTGCTGGTTCGCATTGCGTACAGTATGAGCCAATTTTTGCATCGTCAATGTATGCGGTAAATGTTCTTTATGATGAGATGAACAAAACTTACGCAGACTTGTTTAGTCAAAAAGCAACCGAATTTGAGTTGTATGTTTGTTTGGAATT
Source organism: Clostridia bacterium (assembly GCA_045631385.1). Lineage (GTDB taxonomy): Bacteria > Bacillota > Clostridia > Christensenellales > CAG-314 > RGIG5495. The sequence goes on along the minus strand of JAZQUN010000117.1, from coordinate 14,742 downwards.
TATCAATTTTGCACGCACGTTACGTTCAATACTGACTTTGATTTCTATTGGCGATGATGTCCACGCTCTAGCTTTGCTACGTGGTGCGTATGAATTGCTTGCAAAGCTAAATTGTGCTAATGATTTTACCGAAGAGTACGTTTTGTTTAAGAAGATAAACAGCGAACTTCAAGTAGAAAAGCTTGGTGGCAACAAGTTGCGACCAGAATACAAAGAGTTTTTGAAAAACAACGCTAAAGGCAACGTAGAGTCCTTCCTTGCATATGGTTGGGTTAAGGATAAAAATGGAAGACGTGCAACTTCATTGAAGGATTTTTTTGACATTTCAACGAATATTGATTTGTACAAAATATATCAAATATCTAGTGAGTTTGTTCACGAAGACTACGTTGGCGTGGCTTACGACTACATTGTGTTTCGCAGATATGTCTGCAATGTTGTGGCAATGATGTTGAAAATGTTTGTTGGATTCCTTACCACAAACGAACTGCCCAAAAAACAATTGAACACACTAAAAACATTGATGAATAACGCTGAAAAAACTCCCCAATATAGTGATTTTGTTAAACAATTAGAAACTAATTAATTACGCCGCCACTCAATTGTGAGTGGCGGTTTTTGCTATATTTCAGCATAAAAATGCTATTTTTATATAAAAATAGCAGTGTATTTGGTGTCGAATTGGGAAATATTGTGAAAAAACTTGTCATTTTTGAATTTTAGTAATATAATTACTCTTAGAGTAATTAATTGCTCTTACTATACAAAATACGATTAATTTGCTAACCAACTTTTTTGATGGTTGCTATTCTTGGAAATTATTTTGAAAAAAGATTTGATTAAACACATTTTTAGAAAAAAGAATATAATTTTTGTAATTGCGCTAATATTAGTGGCAAGTATTGCTGCAACCTTTTTTGTATCTTGTGGTGATGGTGGTGATCCTGTAGGACCGTTGGATAACCAAGATAGCAAAATGCTTAAAACACCAACAGATGATTCTACACCAATCGATTATGATGCAAATAACAATGCTTACTATGCCCTTTATGCTATGAATCAATTGCAAAGCTTCACGGCTCAATCCTTTGGCGAAACGGTGAGTAAAGTAGCATTTGCTAATGTTAGTCAAAAGATCAAAGGCAACCGCGTTGTAAGTAATGGCGAAATCTATAAGGAAAACGTTTCGCATTCCAAGTTTAGAAGTGTCGGTGTCAGAACCTTTATCAAGGGCGACAACTACATTGTTCACAATGCCGATAAGGTTTCTTCGGTTGATAATGTAGTGTGGGAAGCTGATGCAACCAGAGTTTCGAAAGAAAGCTATCTAAACAAGTTTGGATATGTTCCAAACTCTATTACAAGTTACATACTAAATGACGAAACTATCCTTTCTTCACAATATTTGGGGGAAGAAAACGGCATCTATTCGTTCTATTACGAATTGGACCCTGTAAAATCTACCGGTAGACTTTGTCTTGAAATGCGCACGATGGCAGGCAATGATTCTTTGCCAGAGTTTGAAACGGCAGCGATTACAGTCAGAATGAACAAAAACTGGCAAGTAACCGAGGTTGTTACTGCAAGCGTGTATAAAGTGGCGATGCTTGGTGGTATTACTTGCACTGAGTCTGTCGTAGAACAATTTGCAAACTTCAACCAAGAAGTAATAATTCCAAATGCAGAGTTTTACCACTCTTACGTTGATGCAGAAATCACCGAGCCAGCACCTGTAACTATGACAGCAACGGACTACTTGATGGAAGGCTTTGCTGATTACATAACAGGCGCAAAACCAATCAAGTTGAGTGCTACTGTATCTTCGGATTATCTATCTGCTACTTTGGATGCGGTAGTTAATCTAAATGCGGAAGATATGTCTTTGACGGGCGTAAGCGTTGCATTGAAAAACCTTGCTTATCAAGACATAAATCTAAATAACATTGTAGTGTATTACGAAGACTCTAAAATATATCTAAACGCAGCTGGATTTAAGGCTGTGACGGATATTGATGAACTTTCCGCTACGGCTGATCAAATATCTCAATTGTTTGGCATAGACTTGTTGGCAAGCTTCAAAAATTTGGATTTGGCAACGTTTGACGTTGATTCTCTTCTTGACAATGCAACTTTGGTAGAGCAAGAAAACACTGCAACGGTAACAATTCCGCTTGCTTTGGGAGATAGTGCAATCAATGCGCAAATCGTGTTTAATAAGGGAGAACAAATTACTGTAAACAATGTTGTTGCTCAAATTGGCGACGTTGCTGTAGAAATTGTCCTTAACAATGATATTGTAATGGAAGAAAGAGGCGAAGGCTACTATGCTATCACTCCATTGTTGCAAATTCTTGACGAAAACATTTCTTTGCAAATGGATATTGGCAACATTACAGCCATTGTAAATATCAACTTAACAACATTTGAAATCGACGTATTTGTGCCAGATCTAACTGTTGGCGAGTGTGCACTAGGCGATGTTGTTGCAAAAGTGGTTGACGGTACAGTTTATGCAAATGCTTTGGGACTAAAGGTTAAGTTAGCGCTAGCAGATATTCCAACAATTTTAGATAAGCTAGCATTTGCAAATATTGAATTGCCAGATTTTGATGTCCTTAAAAACGTTGACGCAACGGCTGTTGTTAAAGAGATTCTCAACTCATTGTCTATGTCCGATACACAAGACGGCATTACAGTGGGCGCAACGGCATTGGGCTACGACTTTGATATCAGCTTGGCTGTTGAAGATGGCGGCTATTCCTTGAGCGAAATTACTACAAGCGTTGAAGGTAACAACGTCAAAGTGACACTGTTTAGTGGTGACGTAAACAGCATTGATAGTGCAGATCTAAATAACTACAGTGACGTATCAACATTGTTTGATATCATTGTAGACAACCAAATCAACCTATCCGTAAAAGCGTTCGACTTGGATATTGATGTAAATATCAACCTTGCAGATGGCACAGCGCTTGCAAAGACAACGCTATTTGACCAAACACTTTACGCAAAGTTTGCTAACCAAACAGTGTACGTATCGTACAAAGGACTGAATGGTTATGTTCAGTTGGCAGATTTGGACAAGGTTTTGGATAAACTAGGCATATTTGTCGGCGAAATAATATTGCCAGATTTCAGTGCAATTACAATTAAAGACGTAATTGATTCGTTGACAGTTGTAGATGCGGACGTTGTTACTGCTGGCTTGAGTGTCTGCGGAATTGATGTAAGTGTAGTGCTAGACAAGACAAATGGCTTGCAAGTATCAAGCATTACGGCAACAGTAGGTCAAACAACAATTACTGCTGCACCATCACAAAAGGCAAACTTTGATGGCTTTACTGCTACACAATACTACAACTTGGCTTCCTTGTTAGATATCATTGACGAAAGCGGTAAAATTTCTGTAACAGTACAAGCATTTGATACAACTATTTACGCAACTATCGATTTGCCAAACAATCAAATTCTAGTTGCGCTAGATCAATTTGAAATACTAGTCGATCTAAATGAAAACGTAGCATATGTGCGTTATCCAGGGGTAAGCTTGAAGCTTAACTTGGACGAAATTGACGTTGTTCTTCGTGAATTAGAGCCAATAATAACAAGATTTATCACTCAAGAAGAGTTTGACTCTATCAAACTTGATGCATTTGATAACATCAACGTCGAAGACGTTATTTCATCGTTGGTAGTAACCGAGAGTGATGATGCGCTAAACGTTTCGTTGTCGCTAGCAACACTAAATGCCAACGTAACTGTTGACAAGGTGGAAAGCAACCTTATTGTAAGTGGTGGTACAATCACAATTGGCTCGGTGGAAGCTGTGTTTAGCACAAGCGCTACTCCATTAGACTTTACCTTTGATAAAACAGAAACCTACATTGGCGTAACAGAGCTTGTTCAGACGTTTGCTCCAGCACTCAAGAACATTCTAACACTAGATAACCTTTACGCATCAATGACCGCAACGGTAGTGTCAGGTAATCAAATATTTGAGCTTACAGAGTGTGAAGTGCTAATAACTAACGTTTACACTGCACCTAAAGCACGTGTTTCGTTGACAGTAAAAATTACAACAAACAATGCTGATGGCACAACTAGTGTTAGCGAACACAAAATTACGCTTATTTATCTTGATCCAACGCTTGTTGGTGAAGGTGAAATTAATACGTACTTTACATATGACGACACGTCTAATGCCGACGTGTTTGAAGGAACCTTTACAACCGTAAACTTCTACGAAACACTAAATATTGTAAAGCAAATTTATGCAAACATGCCAGAGTTGCAAACGACATTGAAGCCATTTATTGTAGCAGACGAAAACAGTATGCCTAAATTTATGGATATCAATGTGGATTTTGCAAAGCTTATCAACAGTGCATTTTTTGCAGAAGGCGTATTGTCTGTTGATGCAAACGGCAAGGCGGTGCTATCCGATTTGTCTAGTACCGTATGGATCAATTTGTTCTCACAAGATGGCTTGTTGTGCTTAGACATTGACGACCTTGCATTTGACAACACCGTGTTGTCTTTGAATGCGCGCGTGGGTGAAGCGCCAAGTGGTGTAATTACTGATGACAAATTTGTCTTTACTCCAAGTAGCTCTGCAAGTGATTTTTCATCCATCAACGAGATGTTGCATGCGTTGGAAAAGACGTCGCAAGAGCGTCACTTCTTCATTGATGCGAAAATCGACCTGACAGGCACAGGTTTGTTGAGTTTGCTAAAGGTAACAGACAAAATCAACGTAAAAATCTACTTGGACGTAATTGATGGTAAAACATATTTCAAAGCGGAAGTAAAGCGCGACAACGTCAATCTTGTCGTTATGGACGTTTGGAGCGATTATGACGGTACTTCGTACGTTTACTTTGATCCTGACACTCAAATAATCTATGTTCACAACCATTACAGGACAAAGGGTGGTAGCTGGCTACGTCCTACCTACACCGAGCACGACGAGTATATCAAATATACTGCCGATCAGTTTGCTCAAGATCCGTTGACTGCTATATTTGATATTTTGCACATCAGCAGTGATTTGAAAGATATCATCAACAGCGAAACAAGTAAAGAAACAAAGGTAAGTACCGCAACGATTGATAACACTTTCAAAAGTTATTCTTACAATGGTGCAGATACATTCAATATCACTTTGGATCTTGCTCCGCTTACTACAGATATCAATACCGTATCAGTGGCTATCAAGCATGACAGCGAGTTTAATTTGGTTGGCTTAAATGCAACAGCAAATATGATGAGTATTCTTGATTTGAAACTAACTGCTAGCCTTACAACAAGCAACGTCTCTTACGGAACTGATGTTGAATTGAAGGCAATAGCAAACAACTCAAACTTTAATTAATATTTAATTAATTGCAATTAAAAAGCCCTTTCCAGAGCGGAAAGGGCTTTTTGATTTGTTGTTATTTGTCAAATACTTTTTCGATATCGGTGTAAAGTTTGCGAATTTTTTGACATACGTAAACTTCCATTGCTTCGTCAAAGTAGATGTTTTGGTTAAGTACCGATTCAATTGTTTTCAAGTCTTTTGCAAGTAGCTTGTCCCATTGGTCAGCGCCTTCAACTTTGATACCTGCTTCATCTTGTTTGTTGTAGATGTTGTGTTTAAGTTGGTTTTTAAGTGTAAGTATCTTGATTAGGCGGTGGTTGTCGCTGAACTCTGATTTGTCAATTTCTTCGATCAATGCATTAAGTTGGTTGTTGATATCAAGGTAAGTTTCTAGCGATTGGTCGTTTTTGTATGCGGCAACGTAGTAGTCGTATAGCAAATCGTTGTACTTTAGACCAAATACCATCTTGGAGTAAGTTTCGCGTTTCTTGATACTTTCTTGGAAGTACTCAATTACGCTTGGCTCTTCCATCAAAGCAAGACCTTCTGCAAGTTTGTATTTTACGTATGGGTTTACTGTATTTTTGAAGTTCCAAGGACTTTTTTGTCCAATTTTTTCTTCTGCAAACGAGTTCTTTACAAAAGTATCTTTAAAGGAGCGGTAGGTGTAGTAGGTTGTGCCAAGGTGACGCAACGCACGTGCCTTTTGCAACGTGTATTCGCAGTAATCTACGTGTTGCTTAGTAATTACGTCTGGGATTTCTTCGCCAGCAGCCTTTAGCTCGCAGTACTTTTGGTGACCAGCTTTGCTTGTGTTGATTTTGTAATCAATTAGATGCAAGCCGTTTTGAATTGCACGGAAACCTTTGGCATTTTTGTCTAGTAGCACGTATGTCCAGCCAAGATAGTCTACGTAAGCATGGATAGTTTTGTCAATATCTGTGCTGTACTTTACTACGTATTTGCCCAATTTTACACGCATCTTGTGTTGCTCTAGTTGCAACAAAATGCGTTCCATATCTTTTACTGTGCCATAGATTAGGTTAAATATCTCTTGTGATTCGCTTAGATTTGCACATTTAACCATCTTATTTACAGGCTTGTTTACGTCAAGTAGATGAGCGTCAGCATAGCCGTGGCTTTGTTCGTAGTACTTATCCATCAACGCATCCTTTTGAGCTATTAATTTGTCCAATTCTTGACGGTTGTTAGTGTAAGAGCGGTTGATTTTCTTTGTAACTACAGCAATCTTTTTCTTGGTTTCAGCAAGTTCTGTTTTGTTGAAATCCTTAGCCATAACTTTTGCATTTGTTTTTACAAGCTTCATCAAGTGCTTTGTGTAGCGTCTGCTTTTATCAATAACTTGAGTGTTGCTTAAGTTTTTGTTTCTTTTTAGAAAACTGAAAAGCGCAAAGCCTATAACAAATGCTAGCATTATGCCTAGCAAGACGTTTCGTGTAATGGTGTCTTCGATATCTGCAAAAATTGTGATAATAACACCAAGTATAGGTAGGACTAGTGCAATTAGATCGTTAAAACCTTTGTTCATGCTTATTCTCCTGCGTATTGTTTAATCAAGTTGACAATGTCAACGTCTCTGTTTTCTTCTAGTTGTGGGTAGCCAATGTTTTTAAGCTCATCACTGGCAGTTGCTACAACAAATGGCTTTCCAACGTAATTGAGTAGTTGGCTGTCGTTCATGCTGTCTCCTACGCCAATGGTTGTGCGATAGTAGTTGCCCATCAGTTGTGAAATTATTTTTACCGTGTTGCCCTTGTGTTGATTTTTGCGTAGTATTTCGTAGGTGTGCCATGCTGTACGCATGCACACAAGGTCAGGATAGTTTTTTACGTAGTCCTTTACAAGTTGCTCTTTTTCGGTTTCACCTTCGTAAATGAAAAACAACACTTTGACAACTTTGCTGTAATCTAGATGCTCTTCTGTGAAGTAGTTTTCGTTATACTTGGCAAGCAACTCTATGTTTTTTTGAGATAGTGGCTTTACAAGACGTATGTCGTCGTGGTAGTAAACAACAGTATCAAACGGAGCATTTTCAAAGTGTTTTACAATTTGTGCACTAATTGCTCCAACCTGTTGCAAAGTAGTGCTGTTACCGTTTTCTACAAGTACCGAGCCGTTTAGGCAGCTTGCGTAGTTGTTGTTAAGTTTACAGTCGTCAATGACGTTTTTGATAGAGTCGTACGTCTTGCCAGTTGTAAGGATGATTCGGTGCTTTTGATCAAAGTTTTTGATAAAGTCAATCTTTTGCTCGCTCAACTCTCCCCAATTGGTAAGAGTGTTGTCTACGTCTAAGAAAAACAACGGTTTTTGCCAATCAAACAATTGCGATACAAAGGCCTCTTCAACTTGGCGATAGTGGTTTTCGTAGCAGCCGTTTTGTGCCAAAAAATTGTTAAGTGACACAACGTTGCCATCACTATCGGTGTGTGAATAGAAGTAGTCGTATACCGTTTGAGCCCAGTCACTTTCAAAATTGCAATCCAAAGCAAGCAATCGCTCTTTGTCTGTTGGCGAAAGCTTGTTGTCAAAAGGCAAATATTGTTTGATTTCTTCGACGATAGCAATTTGTTTGTTTGTCATAAATAAAGTCCTTATTATTTATAATAAACAAAAACGCCACATTTTGCAAGCAATTAGGCGTTTTTTTACTAATTTTTGTTGGCTGCGTTGACTTTTGAGAAAAAAGGTCAAAAAAATGACGGCTTATAGCCGTCATTTTACGTGTTATTCGATTGGAACAACGTTTGCTGCACGAAGTTTACCGTTTTCTTCGGTTGTTACTTCAAAAGATACGCGTTGACCGTCAGCAAGTTTTTTGAAGCCTTCAACTTGAATAACCGAGTAGTGCACGAAAATGTCTTCGCCACCTTCGTCAGCAGTGATAAAGCCGTATCCTTTGCCGGCATTGAACCACTTTACAGTGCCTGTCATATACATATTCCTCCCCTCTATGATTGCCTCCGTAAACTTTTGTTTCAAGTCCAAACTGCAATCCTTGGACAAAAGAATATTAGATTAATACTAGTATAATTGTAAAAAATGAAATTGTCAATACGAAAATGAGATTTTTTCGACAAAATTTTACAATTTCTTTACATTGGGACAGGGTGTATTTATTTTTGTTTTGCTATCAATTTGCAAATTTTTTGACCGTTTGCAACAAACTTTTGTTCGTACTCTGTTGCAATGTTGTCGGTCAAGTCATCATTGTACAAGTCGTATGTGCAGTAATCAAGTGCAAATCCGTTTTCTTCAAGTTGCTCTCTGCTGTAATTGAAAAAGTCAACATTGTCGGTTTTTTGGACAATTTTTCCATCTGGTTTAAGTAACTTTTTGTATAGTTGCAAAAACTTTGCATTGGTCAAGCGTCGGTTAGCATATGCCTTTTTGGGATATGGACAAGAGAAATTTAGATAGATAGTGTCAACGCTGTTTAGTGGCAAAAAGCAAGGGAGATTTTCTGCAGAACAGTTGATAAACTGAAGATTTTTTGGTGCGCCGTTTTCTATTGCTTTTTCACATGCTTCAACAATTACGTTGGACAGCTTTTCTACTGCAATTAGGTTAATGGTAGGGTATTTATGTGCAAATTTTGTTGCAAAACCGCCTTTTCCACAGCCAATTTCCAAGGATAAATTACAACTGCCAAATGTTTGTTGTAAATCAATGATGTCAACTCTGTCTTCTGCTTCAATTTGATAGAAATCTTCGCCTTCAAATCGTATCAACACTTGTTTGCAACCGTCAAGTCTGGTATCTAGGTTGCGCTTTCTTCTCATTCGCATAGTTGTTGCTTCCTGTAAAATAATTTTTGATCATTATAGCACATTTTTGTTAAAAACTCAACTGTTGAGCAGGTTAGTTCGCGAACTTTACAAATACTATATAAACTACACCGTTGCCTATTGAAATGTTGGTCGCAGTGTGGTATAATAACGCAAAAGGGGGAAATACAAATGACAAATACTACCGATAATTTGGAAAACGATAAAGAAACTGCTCCTAATAAGGAAAAAGTAGCAGAAGCATTGACCAGTTCAGAAGCATTGACAGCTTTTGTCGAAAGTGTAAAGGTTTTTGAAGCGGAGTATGGCGATTACAAATTGACAAAACGCAAGAGAAAACAATTAGCCAAAGATTTTGGCGTGGAAGAAGAAAAGGTAAATGGTTGGCAAAAGGTGTCAGATATTTTGGATCATATTGACCTTGTTGAGTTGGCAAAAAAACACCCGGATTCTGTTCGTAAAATTGTCAAAGGCGTCGCTTCTATAGTGGGATTTTTTGTTGGTCCGGTCAAAGCAATAGTAGATGGAATTGATGCAACGTCAGATACCGCTATTGCCAAAATTGTAGAAATTACGGGGTATCTTTCCCCTGAACACATTGTAAACAAAATTGCTAAAAAGCAAGCTCAAAAGTGCAAAAGTACTAAAGAATTGCCATCAGCAGAAGAATCTGAAAATCCAAGTCAAGAATAGTTTGCAAACAAAAAGGCTACCACACGGTAGCCTTTTTTATTGGGTTTTTATTGTTGTTGTTCTTCTAACCCACGGGAAAGTTCTTCTTGTTTGTCAACAAATTTTTCTGCCTTTTTCTTGGATGGGTTGAACTCTTGCTTTTCAGCAGGGTAGTTAAGTACAACTTGTGGGTAGGCAATGTCAATACCAAGTGCAGTAATTACTTTGCGGTATTCACGGTTTAGATCACGCTCTACTTGGAAGCGGTCTTCTTCTTTACATTTTGCAACAATTTTTACGGTGATGTTGCTATCCTTGTAAGCGCATACGCCTTTATAGAAAGGACCTTCAATGATTGCTGGGATATTTGCCTTGATTTTGTCAAAGCTCTTTTCTAGGGCGTTTTCTAGCACTTCTACAGGTACGTCATATGGGAAGTCGCAGTCAACAACTGCAAGCGAGTTTTCTCTGGATAGGTTTACTACGTCACCGATAGTGCTGTTGTTGATAATCTTGATGTTGCCAGCAGCATCAAGTAGTTTGGTGGAGCGAATGCCAATTTCGATTACTGTACCTCTAAAGTCATTGATGGAAATGATTTCGCCAACGTTGTATTCGTTTTCAAAGATGATAAAAATACCGGCAATGATGTCTTCAATTAGTGGTTGTGCTCCAAGACCTACGACCAATGTAAGTACGCCAACCGATGCGATGAGTGCAGTTGTATCAACGCCGCAAGCTTTTAGAATAGTCAAAATGATAGCTATTGCACAACCGTATTTTACAAATCCGTCTAGCAAATCAAATACTGTCTTTGTGCGGTTGTTTTTCTTCATTTTAGCATTGAAAATCATACGTAAAATACGGCAAAAAGCGTAAATAATTACTATAGTAATTAAACTTTTGATTAGTGTTGGTACGTGCGCTTTGAATGATGCTAGTGTTCCTTCTACGTCCCAAACGTTTTCTTTAGCCCAAATTGCATATGGCGCTTCGGGATTTGTAAGTTGAGCAACTAGGCAAAATACAAATGTTGCTACGATTAGTGTAAGTAGCGAAATTTCTATTGCAAGAAACAATTTTTTATTCTTTTTCATATTTATTCTCCGTAAATAAGGTATTCTTGGTATTTGTAAGGGGTGCCCGCCATTTCTATTTGAGTAGAAATAGTATCAAAGTCGTTGTAACTAGGTGCAACCCCAATACTCATCCAGATTGCTATTGGTAGTTGTTGAGTTTCTAAACTAAATTCGTACGCGTATAACTCGGCATTTTCTACAATTTGTGATGCATCAATATCAACTGTTTGCAACGTTCCATCTTCAAATTGAACTGTAACCTTGATAGTGTCTCTTTCAAACGGTATGTAGTCTGGAAGTTGTACTGTTACAGTGTAACCTGTTTCGTGTTCGGTTATGTCCGAACTGAAGTATGGTTCGCTTGCTGTATCACCTGATGGTGCAACGTTGTACAATACGTAGGTTACTCCGTCAACGTCTTTACAGATGTTGTAAATTATCCAAGTCGGTTGAACGGTGTTTTCGATTACTGCTATTGGTTGGCGCGTGTTGAACTCGGTTTCGTCTCCGTATCCAGCGTGCACAATTTGGTAGTAAACGTCAGGGTCGCTTGATGCAAACTGTACGTCTATGTACAAATTTTCTAGATAGGTGTCACCATATTTGGTGTATGTCTTTGTAATTGAATTTGGGTTGAGATAGTTAAACGAATCCCATGTGCCTGTCACTGACGAATCTACCGTCACCGTTTGTGGCGTTGTAAGCTGGTTGCCCTCTGAATCTACAAGGTAGTAGCTGTACGTATGCAACGTACCGTTGTCGGTTTGCCCTAGCACTATATCAAACGTGCCGTTGTACCAAGTGTAGATAGCATCTGTCACACCAGCAGAAGAAATATCTTGTACGATTACGCTAGCATCTTCGGGTGCGCTATACGCAAAGTCCAAATCTACTTCGGTAGTGTAGTTGTAGTCTTCATTGTGAAGTTGCACTTTGGTGCTTATCAACTGCAACTGTGGAGTTGTATCAAGCGTGTATGTTATCGGTTGTGTATGATACGTTTGCTCGCCTTCGGATGTTGTAATAGTTGTGGTTGCGTAAACATCAATAGTGGAAGTGCCCCATGGGACTTCTATTGCAAACGAGCCTGTGCCATCTAGCGCTGGATAGAAACACTCCAATTCCATTTCGGGCTGACCGTCGTACTGTGCATAGAAGGTTAGTTGATTAATAAACAATTCGCCATCGGGAACATTTTCTAGCGAGTAATCGATAGAGTACATGTTTTGCGCAGTCAGTCGTAAATTTTCTGCAAGAGCAAAGGTTGTTTCTGGTGTAACAACTGGTGGGTCGACAGGCAAATCTGGTGGTACGACTTCTTCAAACGCCGTGTAGAACGTCTTTTTGAAGTAGGTTGTTGTTGCGTTTTGTGGTTCGTCAATATCCACACCTTTTACTGTAAGGTCATATGCCATCCCTTGTCGCAACCCTTCAACAGTTTGCTGATTTTCGCCTTCTACAAGTTCGTTGGTGTAGATGTCGTAAGGGTTTGCAATTTCTACAAAGTAGTACATGTCTTCTTGTAGATCATCGGCAGTGATGGTGTACGAAACGTAGTTGTGTCCCGCTTCCAAAGTTTTCAAATCAATGGCAGGCGTTGGAGCAAACATTGTAGAAAGTACAACCACGCCGCCAACTGCTGCAGCAACTGTTGTGGCAACGGTTGTTGTCGTTGCTTTTGCAGCGGTGTTTGCCATATTTTTTCGCAATCTTTTTCCTAGTGTAGACTGTGGTTTTGTAGTTGTGGTTGGTGTTTGTTCGCCGAAAAACTCTTTGCCTTTTTGCGGAAGTTCTTTTGCTGTTGGATTGTAGTCTGTTACTTTGAGATACCTTTCTGCAGTAAAACGTTTATGCTCGTCAAATTTCTTGATTTCTTGAGACGAGAAATACTCTTTAACGTTTGACAAATAGACACCTCCTTTTTGCATATTTCTAGGTCAATTATATAATAAATCAATTTGTCGGTCAATACACAATTTTCAAAAAAATTCGCAAAGTTTCAATTTTTTTCTACAAAATAAATGTAATTTAGTAAACTTTAATAAAGTTGTTGACTTGTATGAAGTAAAAATATATAATGTTTGCATAAGCAAACAAGGAGTAAGCTATGCTAACGGAAAAAATCATCAAAGCTTATGAAGAAATACTAATAGAAGAGTTGCAACTAGCAATGGGCTGTACCGAGCCTATTGCCATTGCATACGGCGCATCCATTTTGCGTGACGTTTTGGGCGGATTTCCACAAAAAATCAACGTAAAATTAAGTGGCAATATTATCAAAAACGTAAAGAGCGTAATTGTTCCATCAACAGGTGGTTTGCACGGAATTCAAGCCGCTGTTTGTGCTGGTATCGTAGCAGGTCAGCCACAAAAAAGACTAGAAGTTTTGTCTGTTTTGACCAAGTACGACCAACAAACAATAGCTAACTATCTAAACAGTTGCAATATTGTTGTAGAAAAGCTAAACTCTCCTTGCACATTTGACTTGTATATGGAAGCATCTCTAGGAGATAACACCGCTTGCGTGCGTATTTCCGAAGATCACACCAACGTAGTATTTGTAAGACTAAATGGTGCGGATTGTTCTCAACAGTATCTAAACAATGGTGCAATTTCAACCACAAACGAGCTTGCCGACAGATCACTTCTTACGGTAGAAAACATTATTAAGTTTGCAAACACAGCCGATTTGACTACTATCAAGCCATACTTGTTACGCCAAATTGAAATGAATATGGCTATTGCTCAAGAAGGTCTTGATAACTACTATGGTGCAGCCATTGGACAACTTTTGTACAAGGATGGCAAGGCGGATTTGGTTGGTAAAGCCAAGGCATTTGCTGCGGCTGGCTCGGATGCTCGTATGAGCGGCTGTGAATTGCCTGTATGCATTATCTCTGGCAGCGGAAACCAAGGCATTACAACCTGTGTTCCTGTCGTTGTATATGCTAAAGAAATGGGCGTAAGCGAAGATAAGCTTTTGCGTGCATTGGTTGTCGCCGATCTTGTTACAATTCACCAAAAAACGGGTATTGGTTGCCTTTCTGCATATTGTGGAGCAATTAGTGCAGGTTGTGGTTGTGGTGCAGGCATTTGTTATTTGCAAGGCGGCAACTATCAAGACGTTGCCCACACCGTTGTAAATGCCGTTGCAATTTTGTCAGGTACAATTTGCGACGGTGCAAAGCCATCATGTGCCGCAAAAATTGCCATGGCTGTTGAAGCAGGCATCATGGGTTGTCAAATGGCACAAACCAAACGACAATTCTTTGATGGTGACGGCATTGTTACAAAGGGTGTAGAAAACACCATCAAAAACGTTGGCGTTTTGGCTCGCGAAGGTATGAGTGAAACGGACAAAAAAATTATCAGCATCATGCTTGGTAAGGAAAAGTAAAAAACAAAACTGCTTCAATTTTGAAGCAGTTTTTTAAAAGTCATATTGACAACGTGATTTGTCAATATTATACTAAACACGTGATAATTACACGTAGGAGGACTTTATGCCTACTTATAGTTTTGGTATGTTGTCAACGGCGGCAATTTCGCTTGTTATGTACCTGCTGGGGACAATAATTTGCAAAAAAGTTAAATTTCTAAAGAAGTACTACATTCCTGCACCTGTTGTTGGTGGATTGCTTTTTGCAGTGGTAAACTTTGTGCTAAATTTTACGGGCGTGATAGAGTTTACCTTTGACAAAACCATACAAACAATTGCAATGACGTTGTTTTTCACTTCCGTCGGCTACATGGCAAGCATCAAATTGCTTAAAAAGGGTGGACTATCCATCGTTTTGATGGTAATTGTTGCAGCCGTTTTGATAGC
>JAZQUN010000116.1:0-2904 GCA_045631385.1 Clostridia bacterium | reverse complement strand
TAGTACACTAAATATTTTACGCATTGCCCTTTTCTCCTTTTTTGCCCTTGATGTTTGCTACTAGTAGCAAAGTTAGCACCACTACAAAGATGATACTAAATACTGCAAACCAAAATGGCTCTAGGCTGCGCAATCTTGCATCTTCGTAGATGTAGGTGGAAAGCGTTTCGATACCTGTTTCGCCCTTGTTGATTTGTGTGATGATAAAGTCGTCCATAGATAGCGTAAACGCCATTACAAAACCACTTACAACGCCTGGAACAATATATGGGAACACTACCTTGAATATCGCCGAAATTGGACTTGAGCCAAGGTCGAGCGCTGCTTCGTACATGTTGGGGTCCATCTTTTGTAGTCTTGGCAAGATGGAAAGCACTACGTACGGCGTACAGAAAGATACGTGGCCGATGATTAGACGTGTCCAGCCCTGTGGGAAGATTGTGCTAAACGCTGTGAAAAACACCATCAATGCTACAGCCATAACGATTTCGCTGTTGATCATTGGTAGTTGGTTGATGGTAAGGGTCAAGTTTTTAGCACGCTTTTTTAGATAGAATATACCAACGGTAGAAAACGCACCGATAAAGGTAGAAAGTACGCTGGATACCGTTGCCAAAATAAGAGTGTTTTTGAGTGCATCCAAAAGTTTGTCAGCCTTTGGCCCTACAAAAATATCTTTGTAGGCTTCGAAAGAAAAGCCGTTGGCAAAACTGAAGTTGCTGTTGTTGGTAAAGCTGAATACAATAATTACGATGATTGGCAAATACAATATTGCAAGGATGATAGCAAGGTAGGTATTTGCAAAGAATTTTCCTGATTTTTTCATTACAATACGCTCCTTGTGTTGCCTTCTTTGTTGAATTTGTTCATAACCAAATTACCCAAAACTACAATTACTAGCATAATCAAACTCATTACACTACCAACGCCAAAGTTTTGTCCAGTGGTAAACTGCATGTTGATGGAGTCACCAAACAAGTAAATTTGACGGTTGGATAGTAGTTCGGAAATTGCAAAAGTAGAAATTGCAGGGATAAACGTCATTGTTATTCCGCTGATGATACCTGGTACGGACAATGGCAAAATTGTCTTGATTAGTACGGTCAATTTGTCTGCACCAAGGTCTTCGGACGCTTCGATGTAGCTGTTAGAAATAGAGTTTAGCGTTGTGTGAAGTGGCAAAATCATAAATGGCAAATAGTTGTACACCATGCCAAATACTACCGTGCCCATGCCAAGCTCGAAATCTAGTGCCAAAAAGATGGCTTTGGTAGAAAGGGTACGAATCAAAAAGTTTACCCACATTGGCAATACAAAAAGTAGCACCAAAACCTTGTTTGCCGAGTGAAACTTTGCCAAAAAGTAAGCAACAGGGTAACCGATTACCAAACACAAAAGCGTTGTTACAAAACCGATTACTAGCGAGTTAGACAAAACTGTCAAACCGCTGCTATCGGAAAAGAAATCAATAAAGTTTTGGAAAGTTAGTTGACCATCTGCAAAAAATGCATTGATTAGTATCAAGACCAAAGGCAAAACCACAAATATGATCAAAAACAGCATATATGGGTAAGCCAAAGTTTTGCGAGAAAAACTCAACTTAAACTTGGATTTTTTAGTTTTGTTCATCTGTAGTAATCCTTTCGATAATGATTTTTTCTGGAGCGATCTTGATACCTACGCGGTCGTCTTTGAGCCAGTCGTAATCGGTATCTACAAAAAAGTCGTAGTAATCATCGGTACGGACAATACATTGATAGTAGCTGCCCTTGTACATAGAAGATACTACAGTTGCGCCAATGATGCCGTCTTCTTCGTCGTCGCAAATCTCGACGTCGTCAAAGTCAACCGTTACTTTTACAGGAGTGCCTTCTTCCAAGTCGGACTTGCACTCAAATCTGCCGCCGCACATTTCCACAACGCCCTTGTCGTACATTACGCCTTCGAGAGTGTTGATAAGTCTTGCTTTGTGCATGATGTGTAGGTCAAATGGCTTGACGTACATGCCAATGGTTTGACCTTCTTCTACCTTGACGTTGTCGTGGATAAGCATTTCGTTTTCTTCTTCGTCAACCTTGATGATGGCTGTGATTTGGTAGTGATCACCCTTAAATACGCAAGTTTGCACTACGCCTTTTACCAATGCCTTTTCGTCATCAGCATCTACAATGCGGATATCTTCGGGACGTACGATTACGTCAATAGGTTCGTTTTTCTTAAAGCCTTTGTCTACGCACTCAAATTTGTGACCGACAAACTCTACGCAGAAATCCTTTACCATGTTACCAGAGAAGATGTTGGATTCGCCGATAAAGTCAGCAACAAATGCGTTGGCTGGCTCGTCGTACACTTGTGTTGGTGTACCAATTTGTTGGATAAGTCCGTCTTTCATTACTACGATAGTGTCGCTCATTGTAAGGGCTTCTTCTTGGTCGTGAGTAACGTAGATAAAGGTGATACCCAACTTTTGATGCATTGACATAAGCTCTAGTTGCATGTCTTTGCGCATTTTTAGGTCAAGTGCGCCAAGTGGCTCGTCTAGTAGCAACACTTCTGGCTCGTTTACAAGTGCACGTGCAATAGCAACACGTTGTTGTTGACCACCGGACAACGAATCTACCGAGCGGTGACCGTAGTCTTCTAGGTCTACCATTTTTAGTGCACGATCTACCTTTGCCTTGATTTCTGCCTTGGTAAACTTGCGCATTTTTTGTACGGTTTCGCCCTTTTTGTTTACAAATGGCTCGCCATCTGGGATGCGCTTGATTTTTAGACCGTAGGCAATGTTGCCAAATACAGTCAAGTGTGGAAACAATGCGTATCTTTGGAATACCGTGTTGATGTTGCGTTTGTGTGGTGGCAACGTTGTGATATCTTGTCCGTTAAACAACACTTGACCACTTG